>JANXOQ010000254.1 GCA_025357775.1 Ferruginibacter sp.
TATTTTTAAATGATTGTTATAGAAAATAAACATCGCTGTAAACTATTCAGAGATGTTTATTGATTTTTTATCTTGGCTTGATATTCTTGCAAATTACACAAAATGTTTTAGCACTCATAGCATTAAGCTTAACGTTATTGCCGTTAACATAAATTAAAGCTACTACAAGAGGCTTAGTAAAATATTAATAATTATCGGACCATGGACTTTTTAATAACTCGTATGGAACAGAACCTCCACCACAGTTATTTATATTAAAGAAAGTATGGCTTAATTTTATTTTTACTTCACTAAAATTTTAATTGCAATCCTCTTTAGGCAAAAGCCCCTCTGCATCTTTAGTTAAAAAAGCCTTACCGCTTTTAAAAGTTACTATCCAAATGCTATCAAAATCATCATCTTGCCATTTTAAAAAATAATCATGAATACCAAAAGCATTTACAAGTGGCACAATACTTTTATGATCCCAAACGATAAGCACAGTTCCATTTTTTTGCAATACATCTTTTGCTACGCCGCTGCTATCTTTACCATTGTACAACGAATTTATATGTAAATTATATTTTACTGAAAGTGGCGCAATAGTTTGAAACATTCTGCTATGCTTTGTGCTGCCTTCGCTGCCAACTACTGCTGGCACATAGTTGTAGCTGGGCACTCCAAATTTTTGAACCAACACTTTTGGTAATGCCAATGCTCTATTTAATCCTTTACAGTTAAGGTTATCACCATCTTTAGGTTTTTCGCCATGCCTGATTATTATAATTTTTAAATCATTGCTTTGAGCATAGGTTGCTACTTGTAAAAACAAAAAAGATAAAATTAAAATTAGATATTTCATTCGTTTATTTTGATAAATTTATATTGTCGATAGTATTCCCGTTAGCATCAATTTGTTTTAGTTGCAGTATATTTCCGTTTACTAGTACCTCAGTAAAACTATGAGTATTAGAAATAAATTTATTTGTAAATTTTTGCCAAGAGTCTGGGTTATTATTTTGTTCTACACCATACAAATCTTTACCACCAGCACCTGTTACAATATAAATAACGCCATTTGCTTTTGTATTTTCTTTGCCATCAAATTGTTTATCTAAAGTCCATAACCCGTTTACCACTCTGCCTCTTATATTTTTATTTTCCTTCCCTCCAACTAATAATACCCCTTTATTTTGTGGTTTAAAATGCAAAGGAAAGCTACGCTGGTAATTATGTACGTGGCCATTAAATACAATATCTACTTTTCCTTTTTCAAAAATAGGCGCAAGCAATCGCATTTGTTGTTGCTCAAAATGATCGATGGATGATGAAAACCCAGGATGATGATATGCAACAAAATGCCAAGTCATATTTTGAGAATTTTCTAAATCTTTTATTACCCATTGCTTTAATGTGCTATCATTCCAATCTACATATACATCTGCATCCAACATCGTCCAATGAGCATTGCCATAATTAAAAGAAAAATTAGTCATGCTTGGGTAATGCTTACCAGCAGCGGTATAAAAAGCGTTTTTATTTTCTTCACTTCCATTTAGTATTGGTACTAAAGGGCTTCCTTCTTTTGCTATTGGCCCATTTAAAGGCTGGCTCCAAAAGTAATAATATGCCAATGCATCTGGCAGTTTATTTAAATCTCTACTATCAGCATCGTGGTTGCCTACTGCAGCTACAAATGGAATACTACTCATTAAAGGCACTCCAATAGAGTCTACTTTTTGAGCATTGTAAATAGGCCAAAATACTTTTCGATAATCAGCTATAGTATCTTGTTCATAAACAATATCACCCGTTACAGCTACCATATCTGCATTGGCTTTATATACTTCATTTGCAATTTTTTTAGCAGATTTACTACCTGCACCAATATCACCAAATACTACAAATTTGTATGGCTGCGAAAAAGATTTAGGTGCTTTCGCAAATGATTTAAAAATAATATTTCCATTAAGTTTTACTCTATAATTAAAATCATTGCCTGCTGCAACTGGTGTTATTAAAGCATTATACACTACAAAAGCTGCTGTGTTACTAATATTTATTTTATTAAAAAATACTTTTGGGCTTTTTATCCATGATGTATTTTCGTTTTGTTGAAATTCAACTGTCCATTTACTCACTGTATCTTTTGTATGCCAAAGTAATTCTAAAGATGTATCATTACTTTCGGCACCTATTTGCAAATATGGCGTTACTATAAAATAATCATTTGTGCTAGGCAATGTTTGAGCATTTGCAGCTATAGAAATTGACGTTAATATTATCAAAATTATTTTTTGCATAGTTTATTTTTTTACATTTTTAATTTGCTTAGGCTTGTAGTATAAATAAAAACCTGTGCTGGTCATTATCAATAATGATATGCCCATTATTAATGAATAAATAATTTTGGCTGTGCCACCTGCTTTGTTGCTAAATATATTTCCTATAATTGCTCCATCATGTATATCTTGAATAATGCCTAACTTTTTTTGTTCTATCAAAATTAATTTTCCAGTTTCGGCAGCCAACTGTACAGTATAATTATCTTTGAAATAAGCTACTGACAAACCTTTCGATGGTCTTACTTCTAACTTCTCAGTATTTGTATAATTGCTATTTGTATATTTATTTATATTAGTAGTAGCCAATTTATCCAACGAATCTAAAGGCAACACTTGTGATAATTTAATTGCTGTTTTTTTATTTTCGCTATCATATATTGTTTTAGTAAAAAAAGTTTTCATACCTAAAAGCAACCCTGTTGCAGCAATTATAAAAAAGAAAATAAATAAAACCGATGCTAATTTTCTGTGTAGCAACCTAAATTTTAGTAATAACGACGAAGCCATAATATGCAAATAAATTAAAAAGGTACCGCCAATTTTTATCGGCGATACCTCTATATTTAAAAAATATTTTAATGTTGGTTGCCTCTTCCATTCATTTGAAAGCAACCAATATCTTTTCCAGGTGCTGTTATTTCTGTTGCTCCGTACTTAATATCTACTGGCACATCAAACCTTGGAGTAAAATTAATAAAGCCAGCATTTATACAAGGCGAAGTAGATTTTAATGCAAAATTATAACTACCAACTGTAGAAATATCTGCCAACTTTAAACCAGCTGGCAAAGGGCAAGGCCCATTAATAAATTGTGGGTTATTTATTCCTAATATAGATGCAGGTGCTGTATAAACAGCTCCTACCGTCCAACCAATGGGCAAGTAAGTAGATGGCTTTGGTATATCGGTTTCTTGAGGTTGCGATATTGCTGTACTTATAGATAAAGATGGAATAAACTGACTGGCAACACTTACCGAATCAGCATAAGACCAGTTATATCCGTATCTTAAATTAGCTGTATCTGCTATTGGGCTATTTACTACACGTATGCCAAATTTACAATTTACCATTAAATTATTATAGGCTACTCCGCCAGCACCTTCTTCATAATTTATAGAACCCCCTCTACCTGCTGCTGACCTTCTGAAACCACAATTTGCAATGGTATTATTGTAAATAGCTACGTTAGAAGAAGGGAAACCTGGCAAAATATTTATGTTAGATATTTTTGGCCCATTGGTAGCCATGCCTACACATAGGTTGTATGCAAAGTTACCTACTGTGCCTGCTTTGGCATTCATTGCTTCGCCACCTGTTGCTCCGCATTTTTCAAAAGTATTACGCATCACATTTATTTTACCTCCATTTATACGAAATGGATCATCTACACTTCCATACACCCATGAGTCTTCTAATACAAATATACCAGCAGGGTTTGCAAAATATAATGGATAAGGGCTAGCAACACTGGTAAATGTTTTCATGGCAGGACTAATAGTAGCTCCTCCAAATTCAATACGAGTCCATTTAATAATCATTTTTGGGCAAGTAGTAGCACCAATAATACCTGTCCACCTTCCCTTTAATGCTGGGTCTACATTTGGATCAGCTCCATAATTATCTGTTTTTGTAACACCAGGGAAAGTAAAAAGAATTGGTCTTACTTGTGTACCTAAGCAAAGCAAAGTGCCTTTTACTCCTAAGCCACAAGCAGATGCTGGAATGGTAGCAGCATTTAATCCGAAATTTATTGTAACGCCTTCTTGTATGGTTAAGGTGTCCCCAGCGTTTACAAAAATATCACCACAAACAGTATACGTTTTACCCGAAAGCATAGTTCCATTTAATGCTCCAAAAAGACAAGTAGCATCGCTAATCGGAGTTATAGGAATGAGTTCTGCCTTGGAAAATTCTTTGTTATCAACTGCTTTTTTGCAGGAAAAAAACAGGCTTGTAGTTGCAATAAATGCAAATAATAAAATCTTGTTCATAAAATACATTTTTATAATTTTAAAATTTATATCTAAATCCAAAAAGGAAATTTGTTTTGTAATAATCTTTTTGAATAATTATTTTATTGTCAGGGTCGGTTTGTAATGCTAGTGGTCTTGAACCGCTTACACCTAAATATTGGCTGTACGGTATTTTTAAATAAAGTTCATAAGGAGTATTTGTTATGTTAGTTATTTTACCATACACCGTAAACTTTTTTACAATTCTTTTTTCAAATGAAAAATCTAATTGTGTTGTAGGTGCTTGCCAATAATTCAAACCTAAATAAGGGCTTATAAAAAATATTCTTTCTCCAGTATAAACTCCTGCTACTTGCACATCTAAACCAATTTTTGGATTTTTATAAATAAGCGATAAGTTACCTATATGGTTAGATTGCCCTTGCAAAGGCCTTGTTTCAGATACTCTTGAACTAACATTTATACCTGCACTATTTCTTGCAGAATAAATAAGACTATCATTAGTGATGCTAGATTTTGTGTAAGTATAGTTTGCCGTAATACCAAATGGCCCAAAGTATTTTGTAACTACAGCCTCAAAACCATAATTAGTAGCATTACCAATATTTACGGGTTGCAAATAAAGGCTGTTAATGTTTAAAGGTTTTACCGCAGCTATTTCTATTGGGTCGTTTACTTTTTTGTAAAAAACACCTAATAAAATTTGTCCAGCATTCTGAGTATAATACTCATAACGAAGGTCAATATTATCTGCCACCGAATGTTTTAAATTTACAGGGTCACCAACTTGTTTAAAAAATTCATCATCAATACCATCTGGTATCATTTCTGCAAACTGTGGTCGAGCCAATGCTTTATAATAAGCAAAACGAATATTTTGAGATTTATTAATAGCATACTTTAATTGAGCACTTGGCAATATATCGGTGTACCAAATACGTCCTGTTTTTGCATCTTCAAATTTTGTAAGGGAACTCTCATAATTCTGATTTGTGCCTTCTATTCTAACACCACCTAGTAATTCTAATTTTTGTGTTAATTGCCACTTGCCTTGTATGTAGGCTGCACTAACTTTCTCGTTGAATGTATAACCATTACCACCTGTTGCAGTTTTACCATTTTTGCCAGATGCTGCATTTATATCAAAAGGAAGAA
The DNA here is from genome assembly GCA_025357775.1 of Ferruginibacter sp. Taxonomy (GTDB): domain Bacteria; phylum Bacteroidota; class Bacteroidia; order Chitinophagales; family Chitinophagaceae; genus Ferruginibacter. Next base: position 5,453 of record JANXOQ010000254.1, read on the forward strand.
AACTTGCGTTATTAATGTTTGTATAAAGTGCACCTACTGTTGGGCTTATTGTGTAGGCATTGTAAAGATTATCTCTTGTTTTATTTCTGTACAATCCACCTGCTTTTAATTCAAATTCTTTTTTTAATAATTTGAGATCTTTTGTTACATTCAAGTAAACTGCCCCATCATTATCTTTATTATTTTGCCAAATACGAGACATACTTTGCAGTTTAATTGGAGCTGCACCTGCTACAACTGGAGTTTCATAAACAAACTGTGCTTGGTCAGGAATATGATTGCTTGCAGTTGAATACACTACATTCCAATCTAATTTTATACCTGAACCAATGTTGTGTATTCCTTGAAGATTATTACTAATTATAGATAAATATTGCCACTGGCTTCTAAAAGAATTACTTACAAGTGAATTTAAAGCAATCGTATCCCAAATTCTTCTAGTTTGATAATCATTTAAACTTACTACGGTTGTTGCTAATGAAAGTTTATTGTTTTTATTTAATACGTAATCAAATTTTGTGTTCACACCAATCCTATTGCTTTGTACAGAATATCTACGTAGCTGTAAATTAGAAAAAAGAGGAATATTATTTAAACCTGGCTGAGAGTTTGGCAAAAAGAAATTAGAAGTAGTACCTCTAAAAATATTTTGATAACTACCAGAAATGATAAACCCTAGTTTTTTGACTTTCCCAAAACGATTACCAAAGGAAACACCCACAGTGGTATTTAGTGGTTTCCCTTTGTCTGAATAATTAAGCTGTGCAGAAGAAAAATCTGTTAGCGTAGCTACAGAATTTGGTCCAGAAATTTCCGCAGGCGATTGTTTATTGATGGTTGATGTACTGAATTTTTGAAAAGCATCTTGCCCGAAAGTATTGTTATAACCAGTAGAAAAATTTGCCTGAAGAAGTTTTTTTGTTAGTGCATCTTTCATTACCAAATTAATAGTACCACCAATGGCGTCTCCTTCCATACTTGGGGTAAGGCTTTTTATAACTTCTAATCTTTCCAACAATTCAGATGGAAATAAATCCAAAGGAATAAAGCGATTTCTGTTATCAGGGCTTGGAATTTTTACTCCATTAACCAATGTGTTGATGTAGCGTTTTTCCATACCTCTAATAATAGGGTATCTTGCTTCACCACTTCCACTTCTTTCAATAGTTACACCACTTACACGTTGTAAAGCATTGGCTACAGTTATATCGGGCAGCAACTGTATTGTTTTTGCAGATAATACGTTGATAATGGGGTTGGCTATTTTTTCTAAATGCCTAGCATTTTTATCTTCGTTTCTTTGGGCAGTAATTGTAATGGATTGCAGTTCAGAAGTGATTGGTTCAGCAACAATGTTCAAAATTTTATTTTCATTTGCAGATAAATCTATTGTTTTTGTTATTGTTTTGTAGCTAGTACTTGTAATTACCAATTCATAAGTACCAGCAGGTAATTTTACAAACTTAAAACTACCATCCAGTTTCACAAGTGTAGTTTTATTAGAAGGGTTTAAGGTAACAGCAGCACCTGTAAGAGGCTCACTTGTATTGATGTCTATTAATGTACCTTTTATACTTTGAGCAAAACTAATATTGCTCAAGAATAGTAAGATAACAACGACAATAACTAGTTTGTTACATTTTAATTGAATGTTATTCATAATGCAGTTTTAATATTTTTGCAAATATGAAATGTTAAAGTGTAGCTTTTAGGTAGTTGTAATTACTTCACAATTTGATAATAATTCAAAAACAATTTGTTAATGATTATTTAACCCACTTTGCAGCTATATCCACTCTGATATTGGTTTTCAATTTTTTTGAGTGTTGTTTTTTGTACTACGGATTTTCGTTTTCGGAAGGGTTGGTATTTTAGTTTTAGTATATCTTGGATACGTTGTAAGTTTTTGTTTGGTATGGAGCATTTTCTAATGCTTACTGTTTTATCAAAAGTATTTTGCCCGCTAGTTGTTATTACTTTTTGGGTGTTGGCTATGCGTACAATTTCTGTCCAATTGCTGTTTATGTTATGGGCTTTTAGTTCATGCCTAATGCTGTTTACAAGCCAGTAGGCTAATATACCAAGGTGTAAGTGTGCCATGGTGCTTTTATCATTTTTATGATAAATGGGGCGTAGGTCTAGGTCTGTTTTTAGGGTGCGAAAGCTGTTTTCTATTTCTCTTATGCTGTTGTAAATGTTCCATATTACTACTTCATCTTTTATAGGAAGATTGGTGCGCAAAAAATAAATACCAAGTCCTTCTTGTTTTTGAGCAAATTTTTCGGGGTCTTTTTGCCAATATATATCTGTAGCTAGTTTTGTTTTTTCATCTACCACTACGCTTATGTTGTAGTACTGTTGTGTGCTTGCATACCGCTGTTTTGCCCTGCCTATTCTTTCATATACTTTATCGGCTTTTTTTATACCGCCTTTGCCATGTATGGCTTTGTGTATTTTTTGTAATTGCTCTTCAAAGCGTTTTTCAAATTGGCTTTTCATGCCCGTTTCTTTGGCAGCTTTGGCATCGCTTTTTACTTCTAAATAATAATCGGTATTGGTAGCTGTTTGTATGGCTTTTAGGCGAACGGTTTGTTTTGATTTTGTTTCTAACAATACAGTGAGCCTATCTTTTATGGTGCTGTAATTTTTTAGTTTGGTACGGCTTACACATAAATAATGGTAGCCTTTTTGTTCTATTAACGCTAGGTTTTCTGCTGTGGCAATGCCTGCATCTAGCACTACTACTGCTTTGTGTGAGCAGGTATGGGTGGCTAGTTTGTCTATCATGGTAGAGAGGGTGTTACAGTCTGCAATATTGCCTTCATGTATGGCAGTGTATTTTATAAAGCCTTCTACATTTACTACCATGGCTAGTACTACTAGTTTTGCATCGTTGCGCTTTTCTTTGCTTCTGCCAAATTGGGCTAGGCTGCTATTTTGTTTACGACCCTCAAAATAAGTATTGGTTAAATCATACAGATTTATTTTATCTTCTAATTCAAAGAGGGTATTGGTTCTGTTAGATAAATGTTTTTCTAATCCATCTTTTACATCGTATAAGTTTAAGGCACTTGTATATAATTTATCTTTGGTTATCTGCTCCATATCATAACCTGTTACCTCACATATGGCAGAGTTTTCTTTTATCCAACTACTTGTTTGTAGCTCGCTTGCAGGATATACAGCTCGGCTTATTACATGGGTGGCTGCTAGTTGTATTTGTTTTTCTGCCCACCCTTGGCTTTGCAAAAACTCGGTTATTTGTAGCTTGTTCCATGTGTTGTAGCATATCCATTCTGCACCTATTTCTCGTACATTGCTGTGCTGTAGGGTGTCTACATCTACCTGCCTGTGGGCTTTTTCAACATCTACCTTTTTATTTGTTAAGAGCTGTTGCCAAAAATTTTCTACATACTGCTTTACTAATACATCTGTTTCTTCAAACAGGGTAGATTGTTTGTTGTATAAATTATTGAGGTGTGTGCGTATGCTGTTGAGTTGTTCTACACTTACACCCATCATAAAACCTACATTGAGCAATGTACGATGGCATATTCTATCATCCATATTACGATAGCTTTCTACTAAACGGTAATAACTATCTAGCTTTCCTGTTTGTGGATTGTGTCGTATGGTACTCTTAAAATACATGACTACAAAGTTGATATACTGTTACCAAATACGAACACCCCCTTGTGTACTACAAATTTTTTTAGCCCTCTACAATGCCATAGAAAGTTTTTTGCTGTACACTCCTACGGGTATGAAGAGAAAATATTTTTAAAAAACAGGAAAATATTTTTGAAAGGAGGGATTTGCTGCAAGGTGGGTTAAAAATTATTTAATTTTAGATAAGTTAAAACAAAAATGAAAATATATCCAATTTATGAAGCAAAATTGAAAGAATTTGTGATGTAAAATTAAATGTTATAAAGGCATTTTTTGAATGAAATAGTAAAATATAAATTCAAAAGTGAGCTAAAGTTTATTTTAGATTAGTACTCGTATTAATGTCAAAAAAAATAAATTTTTAAGGAAGCTAGTTTGGCTCATACAACTAATTAAACATTAATTGAATATTTCCATATATCACAAACATTGGACCAAATTGTGTAACAAACTTTACTTAGTTAAGTAATTTGAAAGAATCTGTTCGGCAAACAAATACTTAACTAACCTGTTGTGCGGTTAAACAGCCAATGCATGTTTTAAGTGATTGATAGGTTTGTTATTTTGATAATTAAAAGTTTGTAATACAGTAACAGCAGCCATTT
>JANXOQ010000259.1 GCA_025357775.1 Ferruginibacter sp.
AGCAAAAATACCTTTGTTAAACAAAAATCTCAGCAGCCAACATACTACATTTTTGCAATGCTAATTTATCAATATTAATTTTATATCCTTTTTTTTCTAAGTGATGTACCATAATCTCCGTATCCATATTGCCCACCAATTCATTACCAGCCATAGGGCAACCTCCAATACCTTTTATAGCTGCATCAAATCTTTTACAACCAGCAGCTAGTGCAGCTTCTATCTTTTCTTCTCTGTGTGCAGGTAAAGAGTGTAGGTGCACACCTAATTCAATATTTATAAATTCTGGCATCAGCGTTTTCATTAAAATATTTACTTCTTTTGCAGTTGCTTGCCCTACAGTATCTGCAATAGAAATTATTTTTACGCCAAGTCCTTCTATTTGTTTTGTACGATTTATAACAATTTCTTCATTATATGTATCTCCATAAGGATTACCAAAACCCATAGAAATATATACTACCAAATCTTTTTTATTTTTAATACATAACTCTTGTATATTTTCTACTCTTTTTATAGATTCATCAACCGATGAGTTGGTATTACGCTGTTGAAAAGTTTCTGAAATAGAAAAAGGAAAACCCAAATATGATATTTTGTCATAACAAGCAGCATCAGCAGCACCTCGTTCATTAGCAACAATAGCTAGAAGTTTTGTATTTGATGAACTTAATTCCAATTTCCTTAGCACCTCTGCTGTATCTGCCATTTGTGGTATTGCTTTTGGCGAAACAAAACTTCCAAAGTCTAACGTATCAAAACCACACTTTAATAATTCATTTAGATATTTAATTTTTTTTTCTGTTGCTATAAAATGCGGCCAACCTTGCATAGCATCTCGGGGGCATTCTATAATTTGCAGCCCTCCATTTCCCCCAAGGGGGTCTTGTGAACCCTGAAATTGTTTATTACTTTCTAAGCCAATCGAAGTATTAATTTTCATTTCGAAAAAACTTTAAATTTTTACAGACTTAAAGTCCCCCTTAGATTGGAATTTACGGGGCTTCGTTGTTTCACTACCTCATACAAAATAATACCAGATGCCACACTCACATTTAAGGAATCAAAATCACCTGTCATGGGTATTGCAAATTTTTCATCACATACTTTCATTAGCGCAGGATAAATTCCTTTCTCCTCTGCTCCCATAACAATAGCAGTCGGTTCAGTAAAGTTACATTCATAAGATTTAGTTGTAGCTCCCATTACACTGGCAAAAACTTTTATACCATTCAAGTGCAAATCATCCACTGCTTTCATCAAACTATTTACACGGCAAACTGCTATTTGCTCTAGTGCTCCTGCGCTTGTAAGTATGGCATCTTCATTTAAAGAACCCACGCCTTTATCTGGAATAATAATGGCATTTACGCCAAAGCAAAAAGCACTTCGAGCAATGGCGCCAATATTTCTAATATCGGTTATACCATCTAAAATAATAAATAAAGGTACTTCACCTTTTTCTACTACAAAAGAAATTACATCTTGTAAATCTTGGTATTGTATTTTGCTTATTTGCGCTATACAACCCTCATGGTTACTTACATTAAAGTTGTTCAGTTTTTCTACTGGCACTTTATTTATAGGTATCATGTAGCGTTCTGCCAATATTCTTATTTCATCAATAGTATCTCCATGCACTGCGGTTTGCATGTATATTCTGTCCAATTGCTTGCCTTCTTTCATAGCTGCAATAATGGCTGTTCTACCTACTACTAAGGTGTTTTTTTTTGGTCGCTTATGTTGCTGTCTAAATTCTTTCACATTGTAAAATTAAGTGTAATAAAATGATAAATATTATTTCACTCTCTTCAAATCCAAATCTTGAAAGTCAAAACTAAAATCAGTTAGTGGTGATATGGATTCCATTTTAAAACCATCAGTTTTACCATTTTTATCCATACTAAATAAAATATAAGCATCTGCATCTAAACTTCTATCCGTCCACCGCACAATAAATGTGTTGCTTTTATAATGCGTTACATAACCACTTAGCCTTGGTGATTTTTTAGATTCCATCCACATACCATTATTTTTTTGTGTGATGCTAATATCACCAAACCATTTGTCAGTATAAGTACCCGTAAATAAGCTATCAGCTATTTTAACAACTCCATTCTTTTGTTGTGCTGCTATGTCTTTTGCAATATCTTCATTTATTTTTTTTGCTTCTGCTTCCCCCGCCTTGGTTCTATCGTTGTATTTTTTTAACCAGCCTCTATTCGGGTAACCTAGATAACTATCTTTTATGGTATTGGTAATAGTGCTAAAAGCAGCACCAGATTGTTGGTTAGTTAAAACAATTATACCTAAACCAAGTTCTGGCAATAAAGTAATTTGAGTAACCGTACCAGCAAGCCCGCCAGTGTGGCTCACCTGCTTATAGCCTTTTACATCTGCCAAAAACCAACCTAACCCATAAGCAGAAAAGTGAGTATTATATGCACCTAAGCCAGTTTGTATAATAGTTTGTGGGCTCCACATTTCATCATGCGTGGCTTTACTAAACAATTTTTTACCATCGCCATATTTACCACCATTCATTTGCAAAATAAGCCATTTGCTAAGGTCAGTAATATTGCTCATAATACCACCTGCAGCATTGGCTACTGGATTCCAGTCATGTGGTATCATTATTATTTTACCATCAGCTGGGGCATGTGCATCTATAATATTTGTATTATTTGTTACTCTATTATACGATGCTTTGCTATTGGTTATGCCAATTGGTTTCATCATTCTTTGCTCTACAAATTCTTCCCAAGTTATACCAGCCACTTTTGCTATCACCTCCCCAGCTACTATGTATAAATTATTATCATAATCAAACTTTGTACGAAACTCCGATACATTTTTCAAGTACCTAATATTATGTATCATTTCTGCCTTAGTAAAATTTCCACCATCTGGAAAAAACATTAAATCTCCGCTACCAAGGCCAAGTCCGCTGCGGTGTGTAAGCAAATCTCTTATTGTAAATGAAGCCGTTACGTACGGGTCGTACATTTTAAATTCAGGGATATAATCCGTTACTTTATCATCCCATTTTATTTTACCTTCATCTATAAGCATTGCCAAAGCAGCACTAGTAAAAGCCTTGCTATTGCTGGCAATGCCAAACAATGTATTTTCATCTACAGGTAAGTTATTTTTAAGAGATCGCACACCGTAACCTTTGGCATGTATTAATTTTCCATCTTTAATAATTCCAACAGCAATGCCAGGTACATCAAATGTTTTTAAGGTGAGGTTTACAAGAGAATCTATGGAACTTTCGCTCATTTGCGCTTGTGTACATGTAAAAGAAAAAACTAAGAATAAAATAGCAATATTTTTTTTCATTTCAAATAATTTAGACTTGAAAGTAAATAAAAAAACAATTAAAAATAGAAGTATTTATTTGAAATATATAAGCGGTATAAAAAATGGTATTTCTAATTTAATATTTTTTGTTAACCAGCTAATATCCTTGATGAGAGTTCATTGGCGACGCTCCGTTCATCTTTATATTTCCATATCAGCATTTATCTACTACTCCCGAAAAATTACTTAAAAAACTTTTTTCTAGATATTTTATAAAAAACTAAAAAAAAATTGGTGTAACTAAATATATTAGTATATTTGTACTAATCAAATTAGTCATCATGTCACAAGCTGGATTAAATTTAAAATACCTACGAAAACTTCGTGGGCTTACCCAAGAAGAATTTGCAAATAAAATTGGTATCAAACGCTCCCTTGTAGGTGCGTATGAAGAAGAGCGTGCAGACCCACGTTTGGATGTATTAGAAATTATTTCAGAAATGTTTAAGCTAAGTTTAGATGAAATTTTTTTGAAAGATTTAAGTATAGATAATGGCAGCTACCTAATGAAACGACGCCAAATGAAAATGGCTGCTGCCAAAGAAGATAGATGTATAATATCTTTTGTACCAGTAAAAGCAGCAGCGGGCTATCTTGCTGGTTATGCTGATGCTGAGTTTATAGATGAGCTAAACACTTTTACTTTACCAATGCTTGCTGGTGGAAATTATAGAGCTTTTGAAATAATAGGAGATAGTATGTTACCTACACCAAGTGGCAGTATTATTGTAGGCGAAAAAATGGAAAACCTTGACGATGCAAAAAATAATGCTGCCTTTATAGTAGTAAGCAGAAATGAAGGTATTGTATATAAAAGATTGGTTAAAAATCCGAAAACTAAAGCTAAATATACTTTAGTGAGTGATAACCCAAATTACCAACCATACCAAGTAAATGCAGAAGATATTATGGAATTGTGGAGTGCACAAGTGGTAATAGGTAAAGTAGCTACCCAGCAAAGGTGGGATGTAAATTCTTTGGCTAACTTAGTAAATAATTTGCAAGACCAAGTGAGTACACTAAAAAAGAAAATGAATTAAAAGAACACTTAGTATGTAAACATGAGATTTTATATTTTAGAAATATATTCTTGTTAATATTTGCTTAAAACAAAAACCCGTAACTTTATTTATATACATCAATTAAACAAATACATCACTAAAAAAAACAGTTATGATTAAATTACAAATTGTAGGACACTTAGGTGCAGATTGCATTGCAAAAGAAGTGAATGGAAAAAACGTTATTAATTTTAATGTAGCCCATTCTGAAAAATACAAAGATGCACAAGGTAACCCTGTGGAAAAAACGACATGGGTAAACTGTGCTTATTGGACAGATAAAACTGGTATTACACAATATTTAACCAAAGGGCAAATGGTATATGCAGAAGGGGCACCCGAGGCAGATGGATATACCAACAAAGAAGGAACCGTTGCTGCCACACTTAGGTTACGTGTACTAAATATACAATTATTAGGTGGAAAATCTGATAATCAAGCTGGTCAAAATCAACAACAACAGTCTCAACAAACTTATGCAAATTCAAATGCAGGCAATGTAACAAACTCAGGTGCTAACCCACCGCCAGTTGTAAGAGCTCAACCTCCAGCAGATATGCCTTTGGATGATGATTTACCTTTTTAAATTGTAATAAAAATTATCTTTTGGTATTTTTAAATATCATTTAATAATAGTTAAAATTTAAAAAAATTGTTTGGAAAATTTAATTTGAGTTATTACATACAAATCTTACTTATTATATAATAAAACAGGTTGTTATCTTAAAAAACAACCTGTTTTTAATTTATTTTTTAGGAACAATAAATCTTAGTATTTTCTCTATTTTACAAACCACCACCTTATACCAAACCTTATTACAAAAGCTTGTGTAGGATAATGAGGTGCTGCAAAATTATTATCTACAAAAGAGAAACCGTTTGAAAAACTTGCAGTGTTTAAATTTTCAGCTCGTATATAAGTTGAAAAACTTTTTATCCTAAAATGAAAAAAAGCTGCAATATCTGGTTTGTTTTTTATCACTAAAGTATCTTGTGGTACAAACTGCCCAAGTAATGGAGAATAATTATTTGCTTTATATGGAGTATAATATCTTATTTCTAAACCAGTACTAATTTTTAAATTTTTATATAAACTTCCTTCATATGCTATTCTACTTCTTGTAAAAAGCAATGGTACTTTTATGGGAGCAGCATTATCAGTTTGCTGCAAAGTAGCATCTGCGTAATAATATATATTTTTCTTAAGCTTAATTTTTTTTGATGCAAAAAATTGCAATAAATTAATTGGTTTACTATATTGGGCAATCCCTTTAAAATTTTTAAAATATGAATAGTTTGTAATTAGAAAATTATTAAACCCGATACGCAAAATAGCGTTGTTAGAAGTAGCACCAAAAGATGTTATGTTTTCTTTACTAAAACTATTTACATTACCTAAATTAAAACTTGAGCGATTATCAAATATAAAAGAAGGGGTTCTATTTACATTACTAAAATAAACATCTACTATTCCAAATTTTTTGTTTAAGTACCGACTTACACTTGCTTGTACATTATAATCACCACTATTCAACCCATTAGCAAATAACTCCCCTTTCAGCATTAAATCCCATAATTTATTTCTAGTACGATTTCTATATTCACTATGTAATGCTATGTTATAAAAATTATAATCTCCTTTACTGGTATTGCATAGTAAGTTTTCAAGCGTTACACCTGCCATGAAGTATTGAGAAGTATTTTTTGTATCTGGAAATTGAGTAAAAGAGAAATCATTTTTTATAATACTCCATTTTTCAAATAGGTTAAAACTATCTCTTTGCCCCCTTATTATTGGAAGGATGGTATCATAATAATTTTTATAAAAAGTACTATCTGCTTTAGAATCAATAAAATTATAGGTATTGGTATTTAAAGTGAGTGTATGTTGTATTCGTAATTTAGGATAAAATAAATAATCTGTTGTGCTATCATTTATAGCAATAGAATCTTTTTTACCAAGGTCATAACTTTGCCTTAAAAAAAATATACTTTCTTTGTATACGTTTCCAGTATTTACATTAGATTGAAATGGATTAAATCCAGATTTTTGTGCGTTCCCAAGGTTGACATTTATAGCGAACCTGCTACTTTTATTTGCATCAAGCAAAAGCGAATCGTTAGTAATCCCTCCATTTTCAGAGGCTTTTATAGAGTTTGATATGATAACAAAAGAACTGTTGTATCTTTTTCTTTTGCCTGCGTATGAGCCAAAAAAACGTACATTGTTGTGTATTGTATTTTGATTTACAAAAAAACCTGGTGCATTTATAAGTCTATATTCAAAACCAAAGTTCATGTTTGGTTTAGGGCTTTGTGTATGCAAAGCTTGTATCATTTGCTCTTTGCCCCCCGCAAGCTGGTATGCTAGCATTGAAAAAGGACCTGTAACTTTATAAAATTTTGTATTTTCTAAGCTGTACCTGTATACATCAAAAGCATGAAAACCTGCATCCCAACCTGGCTTTGCTAAAGGTTTAAATATTAACGAAAAAGCAGCTGCTCCATTATTACCCAAATATTGATAAGAAGACGGTACACTATAATATTTATCAAAATCATTTACCGATGAATCTAGTGGTTGTTTTCTTAAAGAATCCATAAACCGAAAACTAACATTTATAGAATCTGCTAAATCGTCTCGCCTTTCAAAGCCAAGCGTATCTAATTTATTATTCCCTTTTTTCTTTGATGTGTCAGTACTTTTTTTTGAATAAACATTACTAGAACCTTGAGAAAAATTTCCAAGCCTGTCTCTTAATATAGAAGTAGGGTCTTGGCAAAATGCAAGCACCGTTATTAGATTAAAAACAAGGAATACAAATAATATTTTCATTTAATTTACTGAGTACATTTAAAATCGTAGCACTGCATTTAAAGGGCTGCCAACCTTCCAACCTATAATTTACTTTTAAATTTTTTTACAATGGTTGGAAACAATTGAACAATTTTAAATGTATCCAATTTACAACTGAGCCACTAGTTCTTTAAAAATATGAGTAAGTTTTGGCTCGGCATCTTTTGCCGCTTGTAGTACTTCTTCATGTGTAATAGTATTTTCTTCATCTCTAATACCAAGGTCGGTTATTACGCTCATAGCAAATACGGGCAAGCCCATGTGTACAGCTGCAATTACTTCTTGTACTGTACTCATTCCCACAGCGTCGCCACCGAGTGTTGCTAGCATTTTATACTCGGCACGAGTTTCAAACGTAGGCCCAGTAACGCCAATGTACACACCTTGTTTTAATTCAAACGCTGCTTCTACAGCTATATTTTTTACTTTAGCAATTAAGTATTTTTTATAAGGTTCACTCATATCAGGAAAGCGAGCCCCAAATGCCGCTTCATTTTTTCCTATTAATGGGTTTATTGTAAGCTGGCTAATATGGTCTGTAATAATCATTAAGTCTCCCACTTTAAATCCTTTTTGCATGCCACCAGCCGCATTGCTAATGAGCAATGTTTGTATGCCTAAATATTTCATTACTCTAATAGGAAAAACTACTTCTTCAACAGAATACCCTTCATAATAATGAAAACGACCAGCCATGGCTACAACTTTTTTACCTCCCAATTCCCCTAAAATTAATTTACCACTATGCCCTTCCACAGTGCTTACAGGAAAGTTTGGTATTTCACTATAAGGTATTTCTTGTTCGATATTTATTTCACTTGTAAAACTTCCTAAGCCACTCCCAAGCACTATTCCAACTATTGGTGTAGCTTTATATAAATTTTTAATATAAGAAACTGCTGCTTCTATTTTTTGTAAAACTGTAGACATGAAAAATTTTAAACTGAATTGTTGATAAATTAATTTATTGATTTATTACAAATTTGATGTTATGACAAAAATACGTTCTTTCATTTATTTATAAAAATTGATGTACAGTATTTAACATTAAGTAATGCTAGCTTACATTAAAAGTTAATAGGTTATATGTTACACTAAAAAAATAAATAAATTTTGAAAAAGGAAATGGCTAAAACATGCTAATACTATACTTAAATGAAAGTAAAAAATACAGTACTTCTAGCATTTTTTTTACATTCTTATGTATATTGCAATCGAAATATAACAAATTAAAACTACCAAACACATATGTTACAGCTAATTCGTCCCATTGCATTTATAGACTTAGAAACAACTGGTGTTACCATATCTACAGATAGAATTGTAGAACTAGCTATTGTAAAAATAATGCCTGATGGTACAAGAATTGCAAAGCGTAGATTGGTAAATCCACAAATGCCTATTCCACAAGTAACAAGCGATATACATGGCATTACAGATGATATGGTAAAGGATGCACCTACCTTCAAACAAATGTCAAACGAAATAAAACAATTTTTAGACAACTGCGACCTTGGAGGCTACAACAGCAATAGGTTTGATATACCATTATTGATGGAAGAATTTATAAGAGCAGAAGTAGATATTGACTTTACTACACGAAAAATGGTAGATGTACAACATATTTTTTACAGCATGCAGCCTCGTACGCTCGGTGCAGCATATCAATTTTTTTGTAATAAAGAATTAATTAATGCACATAGCGCAGAAGCAGATATAAATGCAACTATAGAAGTGTTAGAGGCACAGTTGGAAAAATATGATAAACTTGGCACAACAATAGAATCTATACTTGGACACATTGGCGAAGATAAAATTATAGATTATGCCCGCAGATTTGTATATAACGAAAAAGGGGAAGAAGTATTTAATTTTGGTAAATATAAAAATAACACTATTAATTATGTTTTTAAAAAAGACCCTCAATATTATGATTGGATGATGAAAGGTGATTTTCCTATGCACACAAAAAAGAAATTAACGGAACTTTTTAACAAAGCATTGTTAAAAAATAATTTATAATAAGCAGCATTAATTATATTAATTCTCTCTTTAATTCTCTTAAGTATTACTATTTCTAAAAATAAATACAATAAACAAATTGGATAAAATAGTTATCATACCAACTTATAATGAAAAAGAAAATATTGAAGTAATCATTGAAAAAGTAATGATGTTGCCAACTATTTTTCATGTATTAATAATAGATGATGGCTCACCAGATGGAACTGCAGCAATTGTAAAATCTTTATTTGCAAAATACCCAAACAAATTATATTTAGAAGAGCGAAAAGGTAAACTTGGGCTAGGTACGGCTTACATACATGGATTTAAGTGGGCGCTAAAAAATAATTATAAATTTATTTGCGAAATGGATGCAGATTTTTCGCATAATCC
>JANXOQ010000279.1 GCA_025357775.1 Ferruginibacter sp.
CACTAAATATTAACTTTGCAATATGAGTCAAGGAAAAGTTTTAATGGCAATGAGTGGTGGTATAGATAGTACAGTTGCTGCGTTAATGCTTCATAAGCAAGGATACGAAGTAATTGGAATTACAATGAAAACATGGGATTATGAAACGAGTGGAGGCGGCAATACAGGAAAAAAAGAAACGGGTTGTTGCAATTTAGATAGTTTTAATGATGCTCGTCAAGCTGCTGTTCAACATGGATTTCCACATTTTATATTGGATATTAGAGAAGAATTTGGTGGTTTTGTAATAGAAAATTTTGTAGAAGAGTATATTGCTGGACGTACACCAAACCCTTGTGTAATGTGTAACACTCATATAAAATGGCGTGCATTGCTAAAAAGGGCAGATGCACTTGGTTGCGATTATATAGCCACTGGGCATTATGCACAAGTTCATTTACATACAAATGGTAGATATTTTATAAGTAAAGGTGTTGATGAAAGTAAAGATCAAAGCTATGCGCTATGGGGCTTGCAACAAGATTTGTTAAAAAGAACATTGCTACCATTGGGTACTTATCACAAAACAGCTATTAGGCAAATGGCGCATGACTTTGGATATCCTGAACTTGCTAAAAAGAGTGAAAGTTATGAAATATGTTTTGTGCCAGACAATGACTACCGTGGTTTTTTAAAAAGAAAAGTAGATGGACTAGAAGAAAAAGTAAATGGTGGCGACTTTGTAAATAAAGATGGGAAAATATTAGGAACCCACAAAGGATACCCATTTTACACTGTTGGGCAAAGAAAAGGGCTAGATATTGCACTTGGCAAACCAGCTTTTGTAACTAAAATAATACCTGAAACAAATACAATAGTACTAGGAGAAGAAGAAGATTTATACCAAACAGAAATGACTGTAACAGGTATAAATTGGATGAAATATGATGAAATATCAGACAGCATGGATGCTGTAACAAAAATTAGATACAAAGACAAGGGAGCTTTGAGTAGTTTATTTAATGTAAACAATAGCTTGAGTGTAAAGTTTTATGAAAATGTAAAAGGAGTTGCACCAGGGCAAAGTGCTGTATTTTATGAAGGCAACGATGTAATTGGTGGAGGCGTTATACAAAGAGAAATTTGATATTTTAGTGAAACAACATTACTTAATATTGAATAATTTACTAAAATAGTTATATATTTATAGTATGAAAAACCTAATCTTTTTTACTGTTTTAATTGTTTTATTTTCTGCTTGCGGTAAAAAAAACTTAAACTATGTTGATAGAAGTATTAGCGAATACGTACCCCTTCAAGTTGGAAAATATCTTACTTATCGATTAGACTCCTTAGTATTTACAAACTTTGGAACAGTAGAAACTCATAGGTTTTACGATGTAAAATACCAAACAGTAGATTCCTTAATAGATAACCTTGGACGAAAAGCTTTTAGAATAGTTAGATATATAAAAACGTTGCCTAACGGCTCTTTTAAACCTGATAACACATTTATAGCGGTTAACGCTGGCAATACATTTGAGTTTGTTGAAAATAATTTGAGGTATTTAAAACTATCTATACCATTTAAACCTGAAAGAACCTGGAAAGGTAACGCAGCTATAGATGTTACTTCTTTAGGAAGTGATTTACAATATTTATTTAATTGGGATTATAAATACGATGCAATCGATATCGAAAATAAGATTGGTAATTTTATTTTCGATAGCACGCTTGTTGTAAATCATATTGATCGAACATTTAATGTTCCAATACAAGGGCCAAATACATCAAACCCTACAAACATTGCTACAAAAGATTTTGGGCAAGAAATATATGCTGCTAGTATTGGTATGGTTTACCGGAAATTTATACATTGGGAATACCAATACGTACCACTTGCACCACAAGGTACTTATACCAATTTTAGCTATGGTGTTACACTTACTTTGAAGGATTATAACTAGGAATAATCATAAATTTAAATTTTTTTACAATTATTTAATTTTAAATATAATCTAAAATAAATAATGTACCAATAGGCAATTATACAATAAATTAAAGAGAGTAACTCAAATCGAAATTATTGTAAAAGTAGTTTCGTAAATATATCTACATTAATTTATTTAGATAATTTGCACATTTTTTTCTTCGATTTAAAGGTAAAAGCAATTTTAAGACTAGCTTTATTAAAATTAGTATCATTTTAAAAATTTATTAAATGACCAATAACATTAAATGCCCAGACTGTGGGCACGTATTTGATGTAGAAAATGTGCTTGCTGCAGATATTGAGAAAAAATTACAGCACCAATATCAACACAAGCTTAAAGATGCTTTAGAAAAAATAGAAGATAGTGAAAGAAAACTAGAATTAGAAAAACTTTCTTTTGAAGAAAAAAAGAAAAATGAAAATGAAATTTTTCTAAAAAAAATGCAACTAGAAAGAGTGAAAATTGAAAATGAAACGCAAGAAAAATTAACTAAAAGCATAACAAACGATTTTGAAAATAGGTTGCAAATTTTGCAACAAGAAAAAGAGAGTAATGAAGAAAAACTTAAAGAATCTCGAAAAAAAGAATTAGAGTTTTTACAAAAAGAACAACAATTAAGAAATAAAGAAGCAGACTTAGAAATTATTTTACAAAAAAAATTACAAGAAGAAAGATATACGCTAGGCGAGCAAATACGCAAGCAAGAAATAGAAAAAAATGCATTAAAAGAAAGTGAGCAAATAATGAAAATGCGTGAACTGGAAGAGAAACTTAAAACACAAATTGATAGAACAGATGAAATGAAACGCAAGTTAGAACAGGGTTCTATGCAATTACAAGGTGAAGTGCAAGAACAAGCGCTAGAAGAAATGCTTGCCACTACATTTCCTTTTGATATAATAAGTGAAGTAGGAAAAGGAGTACGTGGTGCTGACTGTATACAAATAGTACGAAACCACATAGGGCAAGAATGTGGTAAAATAATTTATGAAAGTAAGCGTACGGAGTCATTTACCGCAGAATGGATTGAAAAACTTAAAAAAGATATGCTTGCACAAGCTGCAGATATAGCAGTAATAGTTACCAAAACAATGCCCAAAGATTTACAACAATTTGGTGAAAAAAATGGTGTGTATATTTGCACATTTGCAGAAGCAAGCAGCCTTGCAAAAGTGTTGCGCAATGCTATAATAAAAATTAGTGAAAGCCGAACTAGTCAAGAAAACAAAGGTGAAAAAATGGTAGCAATGTATAACTATCTCACAAGCCAAGAGTTTATTGGCAATATGAATGCAATGCGGGAAGGATTTAGTGGATTACGTTCTTTGATGCAAAAAGAACGTGAAGATTTTGAAAAAAACTTTAAGAAAAAAGAAAAACAAATAGAATTAATTATTCAAAATTCATTGTACATATCTGGCTCTGTGGAAGGTATTGCGGGTCATGACTTAATAAATATGCAATTAGTAGATGGAAATGAATTTTAGAATTTCAACTTTAAATTTTATTATTAATTTCTAACATGATTGTTGTTTGCATTTGTCGTAAGTTTTTTTTTAGGAAGTATGTAATAATGCACACAAAATT
>JANXOQ010000290.1 GCA_025357775.1 Ferruginibacter sp.
AATTTTGTGCATTACAAATATTTATGATAAATGCAAACAAATAAAAAAGTATTATTTTCTTCATATTAAAAAAAATTTTTACAAAATTATATTTTAAAAAAATACAATCATTCATTTTGGCGACAGAAATTAGCAAATACTTCGTTAAATTTGTATTTCACAAAAGTTAAGGAAAAAGAACTAATGAAGATCAATATTACCCTACCAGATGGTTCCGTAAGAGTATACGATAAAGGTGCAAGTGCTATGGATGTAGCAAAATCTATTAGCGAAGGGCTTGCACGCAAAGTGCTAGTTGCAAGTATTAATGGCGAAGTGTGGGATGCAAACCGTAGTATAAACGAAGATGCTACCTTAAAATTATTAACCTGGGACGATGCTGAGGCTAAATCCACTTTTCGTCATTCTACAGCACATTTAATGGCAGAGGCTGTTGTTACTATGTTTCCGCATGCAAAATTTTGGGTAGGGCCAGTTGTAGATGCTGGGTTTTATTACGATATGGATTTGGGCGATAGCGTGCTTACAGAAGAAGGTTTACTTACACTCGAAAAGAAAATGGCTGAGTTAGCAAAAAAGAATAGCTTTTTTGAAAGAAAAGAAATAAGTAAGGCTGATGCTGTGCAATATTTTACTGAAAAAGGGGATGAGTACAAATTAGATTTGCTTAGTAACCTTAAAGATGGCGGCATAACTTTATATACCCAAGGCGATTTTACCGATTTGTGCCGAGGCCCACATATACCAAATACCTCTTTTATAAAAGCAATAAAGCTTAACAGTGTATCAGGTGCTTTTTGGAAAGGCGATGAAAAAAATAAACAACTTACCCGTGTGTATGGTATTTCTTTTCCTAACCAAAAAGAATTAGACGAGCATTTGCTAATGCTGGAAGAAGCTAAGAAAAGAGACCATCGTAAACTTGGAAAAGAATTGAGTATTTATACAATGGATGATGACATTGGGCAAGGACTGGTGTTGTGGATGCCTAACGGTACTATAATAATTGAAGAGTTAGAAAAACTTGCAAAAGAAACAGAAAATGCAGCAGGGTACAAGCGTGTAGTTACACCGCATATAGCAAAAGAAAATTTGTATTTAACCAGTGGGCATCTCCCTTATTACGCCGATAGTATGTATCCGCCAATGGAGTTGGATGGTACAAAATATTATTTAAAAGCAATGAATTGTCCGCACCATCATAAAATATATGATGCGGAGCCAAAGAGCTACAAAGACCTACCATACAGGCTTGCAGAGTATGGTACATGTTATAGATACGAACAAAGTGGAGAATTATTTGGTTTGATGCGTGTACGTTGCCTACATATGAATGATGCACATATTTATTGTAGTAAAGAACAATTTGCGCAAGAATTTAAAGCAGTAAATGATATGTATCTAAAATATTTTAAAATATTTGGGATAGATAAATACGTAATGCGATTGAGTTTGCATGACCCTGCAAAGCTGGGAGAAAAATACGTAAACGAACCAGAACTTTGGCTAGAAACGGAAGAATTGGTGCGTAATGTTTTAATTGAAAATAATGTTCCTTTTGTAGAGGTAAAAGGAGAAGGTGCTTTTTACGGACCTAAAATTGACGTACAAATTTGGAGTGTAATTGGTAGAGAATTTACACTTGCTACAAATCAAGTAGACTTTGCACAAAGCAGAAGTTTTAAATTGTCGTTTACAAATAAAAATAATGAGCCAGAAATTCCATTGATCATTCACCGAGCGCCATTGGGTACTCATGAGCGTTTCATTGGGTTTTTGCTAGAGCATTATGCAGGTAAGTTTCCTACATGGTTAGCTCCATTACAAGTAAAAATATTACCTATAAGCGATAAGTTTATGGACTATGGGGAAGTTGTTTTACAAAAATTAAGAGCCGCAGGTATACGTGCCGAAATAGACGACAGAAACGAAAAAATAGGAAAAAAGATAAGAGATACAGAATTAGCAAAAGTGCCATATATGCTTGTTTTTGGCGAAAAAGAAATATCTGAAAGCTCTGTAGCTGTTCGCAAACAAGGGCTAGGTGACCAAGGTGTAAAAAATTTAGAAGAATTTATTGATAATATGGTACTTGAGATAAGAAATAGAGAATAATATCTTATTTTTGAGAAAATATGACAGCAACACAATCATT
The DNA here is from genome assembly GCA_025357775.1 of Ferruginibacter sp. Classification (GTDB taxonomy): domain Bacteria; phylum Bacteroidota; class Bacteroidia; order Chitinophagales; family Chitinophagaceae; genus Ferruginibacter. Next base: position 2,156 of record JANXOQ010000290.1, read on the forward strand.
TAGAATTTATGAAATTTTGCATAAGCATTTTAAAAATGATGCTGATGCCAAAGTTATTGTGGAAGAAATAGAAAGTATTATTGAAACTAAAATTGATAATATAAAAGATATTCTCGCAACTAAAGAAGACATTGTAAAGTCCCAATTAGAAATTGAAAAGAGGTTAAATAATATAATAATTTGGATTGTAGCTACAGGAGTTGCTTGTGCAGGCTTAGTGTTAACTATATTGAAATTATTCACTGGTAAGTAATATTTGGTTAGAAACAACATTGTAAATCAAAATAAATAAATGGCATTTCCACCACGGCCGCCCAGAGGAGCGTTTAATCCTCGTTTTAAAAAAGAGCAACAGCAAGAACATCGTACCAACCACCTTATAAAAGCTCAAGAGGTTCGCTTGGTAGGAGAAAATATAACCCCAGGTGTTATGTCGCTTTTTGAAGCCAATAAATTGGCCAAAGAATTGGAGTTAGATTTAGTTGAAATTTCTCCAGGCGCTAATCCTCCTGTATGTAGAATTATTGACTACAATAAATTTCTTTACGAAGAAAAGAAAAAGAAAAAAGAAATGAAGGCGAAATCTAAAACCAGTGAGGTTAAAGAAATTCGTTTTACACCCAATACCGATGATCATGACTTTGATTTTAAAGTAAAGCATGCTGAAAAGTTTTTGGAAGATGGAAATAAAGTAAAAGCACATGTACAGTTTAAAGGGCGTGCTATTATGTTTAAAGAAAGAGGAGAGTTACTGCTTTTAAAATTTGCCGATAGCTTAAAGGATGTTAGTGCGCTAGAAGGCTTGCCTAAGCTAGAAGGAAAAAGAATGCAAGTAATGCTTGCTCCAAGAATTATAAAGAAAAAATCTGGTAACGACTTAGGTAAATTACATAAAGATAAACCTGCGGATGAAACTACTGAAGCACCTGCGGAAGTAGCACCAACAGCTGAATAAAATTAAAATTTTAAAAAATAAATACAGATGCCAACTTTCTAAAAGTTGGCATCTGTATTTACAATAAAAAATATTTTTCAATATTTTTTATTGTGTGGTTATGGGCTTTTGTTCCTTGATTAATCTTCGGTGGCGTCGCACATTTCATCTTCA
>JANXOQ010000291.1 GCA_025357775.1 Ferruginibacter sp.
TAAAAATATAAATATGTGGCAAGAAATTGATAATAAATTATACCAAAATTTTGAGTTTAAAAATTTTGTGGAAGCATTTTCTTTTATGACTGGCGTTGCGATTTTATCAGAGAAAGTAGACCACCACGCTACCATTACCAACACCTATAATAAAGTGGAGCTTTGGCTTTGCACCCACGATAAAGGAAATACAATTACTGAAAAAGATAGAAAATTAGCTGCTTTAATTGACGGACTTTAATAATATAAATATATTTTTTCTTATTAGTTTGTAAGTGATGATAGAAACTAAAAATCTAACATTCTAAACCAGCAGATTTACACAAATACAAACTAAGTGGCAACTATTAACTAGTGAGAATGGTGTGGAGAATTGCATTTACTTCTTTTACAAAGTTTATAATTATAAAAATGTGCACCAATTATAAATGCAACTGCTGGCACTACAAAATAATTTTCTACTGATAAAAAAAATTGCTTTGTAAAAAGTAAAATAAAGCCAATACAAAATAACCAAACAGGTAATTTATTTTGATGATGCGTTTTGTAGCCATGTACCAAAGCATAAACGCCAATGCAAAATGCGAGGGCAATCATGCCCCACTCAAAAAAAACATTATGAATAATATTTATACCAAAAAACGATAGGCTTGTGAGTGTAAGTGGCAGCACTATGCAATGTATGGCACATGCTACTGAAGTAGCGATACCAAACCCATCCCAGTTTATTTTTAAATTCATGATATTTGCAAATATAATAATTATGCAATACTGTTGCAAATAAAGAAACTGAATAAAATTAAGCTACGTAAATTTGCACGTCGTTATTGGTTAATTATTGATTGTTATTAGAGTAATTAGAGATAATTTATAAGATAATTAAAAATTTATACTTTACAGCTTTATTATATTTAATATCTAATGGAGTCTTGTATTTTGTGTTTAAAAATTAAACTTTAAAAGTCTAAGAATAATGAGTAAAAAATTTTGGTTTTATATTGTTTTTTTCGCTGTTTTACTTGCCGTGTTTTATTTTTTCATAATGAAGGATTATGATTTTAGCTCTTCCCCTTTGCAAGTTATAAACCCCGCTGTACCTGCATTTAGTTTTACTAACCAAGATGGTAAAATAATTTCGCAAAAAGAAACAGATGATAAAGTGTATGTAGTAGAATATTTTTTTACAACATGCAAAGGCATTTGCCCAAAAATGAATGCAAACATGCGCCGTGTTTATGATATGTATAAAGACAAGCAAGATTTTATGATACTATCCCACACTTGTATGCCCGAGGTAGATAGTGTGCCACTCCTAAAAGCGTACGAACAAAAGATGATAAATGGAAAACTAATAAAAGCAGATGACGGCTCTTACAGCATGAGTAATTTACCAATTACTCAAAATCTACAAAATACTAATTGGAATTTTGTAACGGGTAGCAAAGATTCTTTATACAAAATGGCTCGTATTGGTTACATAATAGACAACCAAAAGCCGGATAGTACGCAGAATATGGATAACCAATTTATACATACACAATTTTTTGCTTTGGTTGATAGATATAGAAGAGTAAGGGGAATTTATGACGGATTAAAAGAAGATGAAATACAAAAATTATTACTTGATATTAAAGGAGTATTAAGAGAAAAGGTAGACCACACAAGGTTTATGACAGGTTTTAGCAACTCCCCTACATAATACTATGAAAACTAAATTAGATATATTAAAACAATATGGACTAAGCGTAACGGATAGTAGAAAAAAAATATTGGAACTTTTTTTAAATGCTGATGGGGCACTAGCACATGCAGATATTGAAAAAAACGCTGCTAAAAATTTTGATAGAGTTACAGTGTATAGGACACTACAAACTTTTGTAGAAAAAGGAATTGTACACCAAATACCTACTACAGATAATTCTATTTTATATGCACTTTGCAAACAAAATTGCCAACAAGGTCATCACCACGATGACCATGTGCATTTTATTTGTAGCAACTGTGATAAAACTATTTGCTTAGACGATGTAACCATACCACAAGTAAAATTGCCAATAAATTTTACAAAACAACAAGCAGCAATGGTAGTAACAGGTGTTTGTGAAGATTGTAAATAGTTTTTTACAAAATAAAACTGTGAAGTTTATAATTTTATTTCAAGTTTTATTTTAAAATAATTTTTGTTTTTACAAAATTCTATATTTTAAATCTACCCTTGCATCACTATAAATGTTATCTGGGCTAATATAAGTATTTTTATACTGCATAATTACATTGGCTTTTACAAATACGTCTCTCACTAGTTCGCTACATATATAATTTCTATTGCGCTCTCTGCGGCTTATGTGAAATAATATACGCATCATTATTCTTACAATTTCAAAATTATCATAAGGCCTTGTTAGCTCGTCTAAGCCAAAAGAAATACCATTATTCATATTTTCTTTAGGTACCGCAATATTTAAATTTGCAATAACTATTTGCCCTTTGTATGGTCTTTTTTTTCCTTTGTAATCGTGTAGGTACTTGGAGAGTGGTATTAAGCGTATGCCAATGTAAGGCTCGGCTTCTAAAAGTAATACCCTTCCAAGCTCTTCATCTTTGTACACTACTGCCACATGGCTCCATGTGCTTTTGGTAAGTTTTTGTATTATTCCAGAAAATAAATAGCTGCCACTACTAAAAAAAATATCTCCCGTTTTTAAACCATCCCTTATTTTTTCATAAGGAATAACTGGCATTTCTTTAAGCTGTTTTTTGGTGATAGAGTTGGCCATTTAACAATTATTTTTATAGCATTAACAATCCACTTTGCCACAATCCATTCATTGGTTTATTGTCCCAAAAAAGTTCAAAATCTTCTAGCTCGGCAGCTTCATAGCTTTCTTTTATTTGTTGTAAGGTAAGTTGCTTTTCATTTTGTATCAATAATTGTGGAAGTATACCTATCAACCAATCTGCATTTGCTTTTAATATTTGTAGCTCCTGTGTATTTCGTTTGTTATAAAAACTAATCTTTGCCATTTCTCTGCTGTACCCTTTTTTAGATTGAGTATAATATTCTATGGCTGGCATATTGCCTAAAAATATAATTTTTGCATTTGGTTTAAAAATTATCAAATCATTTTCTACTAATGCATTTTCAATAAAATTGGGTGCAATTTTTGTACGTGGTACTTTTTGCTCAAACCATTTTTGCAGTGGTTCATCTATACCAATATTATGCATATAATTAAATAGCGATTTTTTTAAACCGTACCCAAAGCTATCATGGTCTCCTCCAGTTTCATCTTCATACTCTGCATCGTTGTTGGCAAATGAACCGACTACTTCGGTTAGTTTTTTTATTTTAAATTTTACAGGGTTTAATCCTACAGGGCTATGTACGGTAAGCGCAAACCTATGCCAGAAGGCAGATTGCAGCACATTTGTTGCAAATAATTGTCGCACCATTTCTAGTGAGTCTATCGTTTCTTGGTCTGTTTGTGTAGGAAAACCGTACATAAGGTATGCGTGTACGAGTATGCCCGCCTGCGTAAAATTTCTATTTACTTTTGCTACTTGAGCAACAGTAATTCCTTTATCTATCAATTGTAATAATCTATCACTTGCCACTTCAAGCCCACCCGATACTGCAATACAGCCAGATGCACTTAGTAGCAAACATAAATCTCTTGTAAAACTTTTTTCAAAACGTACATTTGTCCACCAGCTTACAATCATTTTCCTTTTAATAATTTCTATAGCCACTGCACGCATAAGTGCAGGTGGTGCAGCTTCATCTACAAAATGAAAACCATTTTGCCCCGTCTGTGCCATTATGGTTTCCATTCTATCGCATATAATACATGCTGCTATTGGCTCGTAGAGTTTTATATAATCTAAAGATACATCACAAAAAGTACATTTGCCCCAGTAGCAACCATGCGCCATAGTAAGTTTATTCCACCTGCCATCGCTCCACATTCTATGCATAGGGTTTACTATTTCTATGGCAGAAATATATTTATCTAATTTTAAATCGCTGTAATCAGGCGTACCTACTTCGCCTTGTTTGTAATCTTTTACAGCAGTATTATTTATATAAACTACTTTTTTTTCTTGCAATAAAAAAGTGCGTTTTAGCTCATCTACCGTTTTATTTTTTGTTATGTATGCTATCAAATTTTCAATGGGTGCTTCCCCATCATCTAATGTAATAAAATCATAAAATTCAAATACACGGGCATCACTTAGAGAGCGCAACTCTGTGTTAGCAAAACCCCCACCCATCATTATTTTCACTTCGGGGTAATGTTCTTTTATCCATTGCCCACACCTTAGCGAAGCATATAAATTACCAGGAAAAGGAACAGACAATGCAACCATTTTAGGGTTCACTTCTTTCATTTGCTCCGCAAGAATTTCTATTAATATTTTATCAATATATGAATATGGCTTTTGCAACTCTGCATACAATTCATCAAATGTATTGGCACTTCTACCAAGCCTTTCTGCATATCTACTAAACCCAAAATGATTATCTACTGTTTCTTTTATTAAATCAGATAAATCTTCTAAGTACATGGTGGCAATATATTTTGCTCTATCTTGTATACCCATGCTCCCAAAAGATTTTTCCAAATCGTTTGTATGCTCAAATCTACTGGCCTCTGGCAGCATTTCTCTTTTACAAATGCTATGTGCAAGTGTTGGATTATTATCTTGTAAAAAAGCTATAGTAGCATCAATGGTATTTACATAGTCATTTTGTAAAACAATCATTTTTGTTACGTTGGTAGAAAATGTTTGTGGTAATTTTTTTATGCTTTCAAATAATTTAATTAATCCTGTTTTAGAAAACAATGCGCAGGTTACTTCAATACCTAAATCACTTTGAAAACAATCAATACCCTTAGTATTTAAAAAACCTTTTATGTATGCAGTTGCAGGGTAGGGAGTATTTAGCTGGGTAAATGGAGGCGTTATGAGAAGTAGTTGTGCTATTTTATAATATATTTAAAATGCAAAAATATGGTTCTAATTTTATAAAATATTTTACTAGCGTTCGATCATTATTTAAACAAAACCAATTTGTCGCAAAATAGTTCTATAGAATTATGTTGGCATCCCTCGTCAAGGAGTTCATTGACGTGGGTTTTACTTAAAAATGTTAGGCTTTAGATTTTGTAGAATTTCGTAATTTATGTAATTAATTTTCATATTTTAAATCATTATCGCAACTGTAAAATATTTTATAATGGTAGTATAAATTTATGTTCTTATAGCATTTTCAGATTTACACAAAAATGATTGCATTTGTAGATGCTGTTTTATCCACTACAAAAATAATTCCATAGTCCATAAGCCGAAACCTTTAATAACGATAATCTCAACGAACTAAATGTTTTAACGTTTGCACGCTAATAGCATTAGCTATATTATAATATTTAGAATAAAAAAACACCATAATTTATAAAAATATGTTATAAAATAAAAAGCTAAGCCAATATTAAAATTGGATTAGCTTTTCTTT
>JANXOQ010000299.1 GCA_025357775.1 Ferruginibacter sp.
AACATTTAATAAAATAATGTATTAAAAATACAAAACGTACATAATAATGTTTATAAAAAAAGAAATAAAAAAATGTATTTATTAAAATAAAATACTAAATTGTTATTAAATATTAAAAATATATAAAACTCAAGATTATGAATTTCAAAATTCTACTTACAACAGGGTTATTGGCAAGTGCATTTACAATATATGCGCAAGATGCTAACAAAGGTTTTGCTATAACTGGCGATGGTCATAATGATTATATGTGGATGAACATACGTCAGATAGATTTAGGTACGGGGCAGGTTACCAAATCTATTTTTGACCGAAATAAAACTAACTACAATATTACAGATGTAGCAATAAATAAAACATTGAACCAAGCTACAGTAAATGACGGCACTGCTTACAGTGCTAGCCAGTACCCTACTGCAAGTTTTGTAGCTGCTGCTGCTTACGATAGAAGAAGTGAAAAATTATTTTTTGTACCTATGCGTATAGGACAACTTCGTTGGATGGATGCAAACGTTAAAAATGATGCACCTGCTTTTTATGCTGTAGCAATACCTAACTACAAGCCTAATACTAATGCTGATGAAAATAATAATATTACTAGAATGGTAATAGCATCTGATAATAATGGCTATGCGATTACAAATGATGGTAACCATGTATACAAATTTACAACTGGTAAAAAACCTACAATTACAGACCTTGGTGCTTTGATAGATGCTGAGGAAAATAAAGGTCTTTCCATACATAATAAGTGTAGTAGCTGGGGTGGAGACATGGTTGCTGATGCGTTCGGTAAATTATACATCATTTCTGCAAGTAGAAGCATTTTTGTAGTAGATGTGAATACGCTTATAGCTACTTATAAAGGTACTATTGGTGGCTTACCTGCAAATTACACTACGAATGGGGCTGCTGTAGATGCTGATGGAACTATTATATTAAGCAGTGCTACTGCGTTTGTAGGTTACTATAAATTAAACATGAAAGATTTAAGTACTACTAAAATGGAGGGTTCAGATGTTGTATATAATGCAGCAGACCTAGCAAGTGGTAATTTATTATATCAAAAAGAAGCAGACCAAGCAAGAGCTAATTCTTTTGCTAATGTAGCAGGACCATCTACAAAAATTGTAGCTGCTGATAATACTGTTTTTCCAAACCCCGTAACTGGTGCTAGTTTTAATATAATGCTGGCTGGAAAATACCAAGGTAGCTATACTTTAGTGTTAACAGACCTTGCTGGTAGAGCTTTACAAACAAATAAAACTACTATTGCAAAAGGACAACAATTACAACTTATAAATTTGCAAAGTCGCCCAACTGCTGGCACTTATTTAGTTAAAGTGTTAGATGAAAAAGGCACTGAAATTTTATCTGAAAGAGTTTTGTTTTTATAAAATATTTAGTTACATAAAAAAGGCTGCTTTTTTAAGCAGCCTTTTTCTTTTTGTTAATAATTAAAAAAAGTTAAGATTCAATTGTTTAGTGTTTACTAAAAAAATAAAACACATTAAAAACTTTCAATCTTTACCAAGTTTTTTATTTAATTTTTTTTCTTTTATATAGAGTTTTATCATTTTATAACAATCGTTTTGTTGTAAATTGCATTTGATTTACCTTATAATTTATATGAAAGTAGATTTATTGGCTTTTGGAGTGCATCCAGATGATGTAGAACTTAGCTGTTCGGGAGTTTTGATAAATGAAAAATTTATTGGAAAAAAGACTGGTATCATAGATTTAACACAGGGAGAACTTGGTACAAGAGGCACTTTGGAAACAAGGTATAATGAGGCAGCTGCGGCGGCGGTTATATTAAAAGTTGATGTGAGAGAAAATTTAAAAATGGCAGATGGTTTTTTTAAAAATGATGAAATACATCAGAAACAAATAATAAATATTCTTAGAAAATACCAACCAGAAATTATAATTTGTAATGCCCCAGAGGATAGACACCCAGACCATGGGCGTAGTGCTAGCTTGGTATGTGATGCGGCTTTTTTAAGTGGATTATTAAAAGTAGAAACTGTAGAAAACGGAATAAAGCAAAAACCTTGGAGACCAAAGTATGTGTTTCAGTACATTCAAGATAGATATTTAAAACCAGATTTTGTAGTGGATATTTCGGCATCGTTTGAGCAAAAAATGGAATCTGTGAGAGCTTATAAAACTCAGTTTTATGATCCACAATCTGAAGATAGTAATCAAACGTACATCTCCGCACCAGCCTTTTTAGACAGTATAATTGCAAGAGCTGCTATGTTTGGGAAAATGATAGGGGTACAATACGGCGAGGGGTTTATAAGTAAGAAAATGATAGGCATTAATAATTTAGATTCGTTGATACAAAAAAATACTTAATAACATCATCTATAAAATTCAAGAAAAAAAATATCTAATGGCTTCAATAACACCAAAGTTTAAAAACATAACAGGTACTAATTTTCACAAAGAATTAAAGCAACGAGTAAACAATTATTTTGTAGAGAATAATAAAAAAACGACAGGTAACTTTTCTCTACATTTTAAGGCAATTTTATTGTGGACTTTATTTGTAACATTTTTTGTATTAACTATATTTTTTAATACTGGCAATTGGATGATAAGCATAGCTGAGTGCATAATGCTAGGAGGCCTTACTGCAGCTATAGGTTTTAATGTAATGCACGACGGTGGGCATGGAAGTTTTAGCGAAAGTGCTTTTTGGAATAAAATAGCTGCATTTTCTGTAAATGGGCTTGGTGCTAGTATGCTAATGTGGAATAATAAGCATAATATTATACACCATACATATACCAATATTGATGGTATTGACGATGATATTGAAATAAAACCAATGCTTCGTATGTGTGAAACTCAAAAAAAATATAAAGTACATCGCTTTCAACATATTTATGTTTGGTTTTTATATACATTGCTTTTATTAATATGGGTATTTGCTACAGACTATACGAAATATTTTAAGAAAAAAGTTGGTAACGTTCCTATTAAAAAATTTAGTACGTTTGATCACTTTGCTTTTTGGGCTGCGAAGGTTTTTTATTACGCAATATTTATAGCATTGCCTTTATATAAATTTGGCTTTGTCAGTTGGTTAGTTGGTTTTTGTGTAATGGCAATGTTTGCAGGTTTTATATTGAGTATTGTTTTTCAACTAGCACATACTGTAGAAGAAACTTCTTTTCCTGTACCTGTAGAGGCAACAAATGATATTGAAAATGAATGGGCTATACACCAAATTGAAACTACCGCAAATTTTGCTACAAAAAACAAAGTTATTTCTTGGTTAGTAGGTGGGCTTAATTTCCAGATTGAACATCATTTATTTCC
>JANXOQ010000315.1 GCA_025357775.1 Ferruginibacter sp.
GATCGTGCAGAGTAGCCATGAAGGCACCAAGAAAGAGTATCGTCCTCAGACGCAGCAGTCCCAACCACAATCGCAATCACAAACTCAGTCACAGGCTCAACCCCATCCACATCACAAACATTATCAAAAACCGCCTCAAAATCAGTCCCAACCAGTGCTTGAAACTCGTTCAAGCGATCTTCAGCAGGGCAAGATGAAAAGCATCAACGAAATAATCTAAAAAATATACAACTTTTATAGTAACCTCATTGCTATGGGGGTTTGTAAACATTTGTCCAAGGTTTTTTATGTAAGAAGTATTTTCATAAGGGTTTAATGATACATTTTCTCCAATAGCGTTTTTCCAACCAACCGTAAGGCGACTTCCCCATTTAAAATCCCAAGTATAAAACATATCTATATTAAATACATTAAAATTTTTATTACGCCCATCTGCAAAACCAATATCATTCCAGTCTCCGTCTGCTTTAAGTTTGTGAAAACTACGGTTTACAATGCTTGTCCAATTGTGGCGCATACGTACCGTCCAATTCATACGTGGGGTAAAGTTGTATTGTGCATTTACTACAAAGTTGCTAGTTATTATTTTTCTAAAAGCAATAATAGGATCATTATAATTTTTTAATAAAGTGCTGATAGTATCTCTATAACTAAAACCCCATTGGCCTTTATCATATTCTCTTTTAAAGGAAGCACTCAATTGAAATTTATCTGAAAAACGATAGCGTGCATTTAGTAAAAAAGTAAAGTAAGGGTCGTCATGTACAGCTGGGGTTTCAGCAAAGCCAACATCCCAACTACCAAAAAATTTTTTTCTACTATCACTGCTACCACTAATGCCTAAGTAAACATAGGCAAATCTTTTTAGTTTTAGCCCTGGTGTTCTAGATTCAAAGTAATCTATATCTGCTACTGGCTTACTATTGAAGTTTAAAGAAAAATCCCAAAAGTTTTTAAATAAGTAAAAAGCATTTGCATTTATTTCAAAACTGTTCCATACAAATGGTTTGTACAAATAACTATTTTGTACGTTTATTTTATATCTATGAATTAAGTATTTCTTTGTTGCTGTATTAAAGTTTAAATTAAGCTCTGCAAATTGTTCAAAGGAATTGTTATTTTGTAAAAACCCTAAATCATTAGGGTCGTAGCGGTCGCTTTCAATGTTAATGCCTGTTTGCCACTGCCACATACCACTTATTTTTCCACCGTTTAATTCTATTTTAAAGCCATCGTAGTTTTCAGCTTTACCCCAAATATTACTGTATTTTGCAGATGCAAATAAATTATGATTATTAGTTTTATCAAATAAAGATATATCTAGCCCAGTAACATTTGCATTTCTTACATTTCCTTTTCGCAATACGTTTGTGTTTGTAATAGTATACGAACTTCTATTTTTTAATGCTTTGTCAAAAACCAAAACGTTGTAATTGGTAAGTGGCTCTGTTATTATTGTTGTATCTAATTTTGTATTTATGTTGGTTAGTTTTGCCTCCATACTAGCCGTAACTGAATTAAATATTGCGATACCAATATTGCTTTTTGTACGACCACTAAATTTCGTAGCATTGTAAAGCTTAGAAATGCCTGGGTTCTTATTTATTTTAAATTCAGGATTATCTTTTGCAAACTTTAATACCTCACTTACACCTGCAGGAGCAGCACCAATATTTCTACTATAAAATAATCCTGCTTTATTAAACAGTTCTGTACCCTCTGTAAAAAATGGTCGAAAATCTTCAAACCTTACTTTAAAAGGTGTAAGGTTTAAAAAAACATTGTCGCTTTGTACTTGTGCAAAATCAGGTATCAATGTTAAATCTACCGTAAAACTTTCATTGATGCCATACTTAACATCCATACCACCACTTTTTAAAAATTCTGTTACGTTGCCATTGCTGGTAGGAGATTGCTTAACGCCACCACTAAGGTAAGGTAGAAAAGAAAGACGCAAGGGTGGCACAATATTTTTTAAAGAAGTTAAATCGCCCCATTGGTTAATAATGCCATCTATATTAGGGTTTTGTGGACTCCACGTATTACTCTCATTTTTACTGCGGATATTTCTAGTAAGTTGTAGCCCCCAGCTTTGTATATCTTTTTTGGCAAAACGTATAGCGCTAAAAGGTATTTTTATTTCTGCAACCCACCTGTCGGCTTCTATTTTTACCGCACTTTCCCACACAGCATCCCAAGCCCTGTCTAAGCCATTGGCGCTGCTTTGCCTACCATCACCTTGTACACCCGCAGCTGTTACCTGAAAAATAAATGCATTTTGTTTATCATGATAGGTATCTAGCCCAATGGTAAACACATCGCAATCTTGTCTATCAATAGCATCTCGCTGGCTAAGTTGTTTGCGAATGTTTGTTTTGCTGTCGTACATAACAGCAGCAATGTAAATAGCTACGTTATCATACACAATTTTTACATCTGTTTTTTTTGTTGGCTGCTTGCCAAAATTGGGGTAAGAAATAATAAAATCTGTAATAGGCTGTGTAGAAACCCAAGCGCCATCGTCTAATTTACCATCTATTTTTATAGAGGTATTTATTGATGTAGCACTGTATTGTTTTATTTGGCAAAAAACTTTATTAATACAAATTAATAAAAATATTACCGTTATATAGTATTTCATTTAAGAATTTGTAAGAATAGAAGAAAATGGAAAGGTTATTTCACAAAAATTAATAAAGTAATAGTTTTCGTAATCCATGAAAAAAAATGGACAATATTATTATTCTTCCTTCTTTACATAAGCCGTAAAACTTCCATCTTCATTTTTCCAACCTCTTTTGTAAATAACCAACCCGTTTAAAAAATTGCGCAGTACTTGGTCTTGCGCTTCTACATAGCCTTCATGGTCTTGGCTGCGAAAAAAATCACCTAATGCACCTTTTGTAATATGAAAATCTACGAGTGACAATATTTCAATTATATCATCATTTTTTAATGAAAGTGCTACACGTAGTTTTTTTAAAATGTCGTTGTTATCCATTTCGAAAAATTAATTTTAGAGAATGTTAAAGATACTTAAATAACTTCTTCCTGCTTTTCAAATTGCATTTTGTGCAATTGATAATAATATCCTTTCTTAGCCATCAGTTCTGCATGTGTCCCCATTTCTTTTACTTCTCCAGCATCTAGCACCAATATTTTATTTGCCTTGCGAATGGTGCTTAGCCTATGTGCAATTATAATAGATGTACGCCCAGCAATTAATTTATCAATAGCATGTTGTATAAGTGCTTCACTTTCGCTATCTACAGAAGAAGTAGCTTCATCTAAAATAAGTATAGCTGGATTGTAGAGCAATGCACGAACAAAAGAAAGTAACTGCCGCTGTCCAAGCGATAGTGTAGCGCCACGTTCCATCACATTATAATCATAGCCACTAGGTAGCTTTTCAATAAAATCATGCAAGCCAATTAGCTTTGCGGCGGCTATTATTTCCTCTCTTTTTATAACGGAATTGCGCAGTGTTACATTATCAATTATGCTACCGCTAAACAAAAACACATCTTGCAATACGATACCAATTTTGCTGCGCAGATAATCTAAATCATAATCCTCAATATTTTTACCATCTATTTTTATAGCGCCTTTTTGCACATGGTACAACCTGTTTATTAAACTAATAATAGATGTTTTACCACTACCCGTGTGCCCAACAATAGCAAGGGTTTCGCCAGCTTGTATTTCAAAATTTATATTTTTTAAAACATACCTTTCTTCTATGTATGCAAACCATACTTTCTCAAAAGATAAATTGCCTATCATGTTTGTTGGTGCTAATGTTCCATTTCTTTCTGCAACATCTTCATTATCTAAAATAGCAAATACCCTTTCACTGGCAATTACACCCATTTGCAATACATTAAATTTATCAGCTATTACCCTCAGCGGGCGAAACAATAAATTTAAGCATAAAATAAAAGAAGTGATTACACCGCCAACATTAGCAGCTTTATCAGCAGAAAAACCTGCTTGCATACCACCCCACCATACAAGCAAACCAATTGATACTGCCGATACCAATTCTACTAATGGAAAAAAAACTGAGTAGGCAAAAATACTTTTTATGTGTGCATCTCTATGATCTTTATTAATTATTTTAAATTTTTCTTGCTCTCTTTCTTCTGCAGCAAATGCTTGTACAATGCCCATGCCTGTTATATGTTCTTGCACAAAAGCATTTAGCGCAGCTACCGCATTACGTACTTTTATAAAAGATTTGTTTACACTTTCTTTAAAATAATAAGTTGCAATAATTAAAAATGGAAATGGTATTAAACAAACCAATGTGAGTTGCCAATTTGCCCAAAACATATAACTCAAAATAGAAATGATAGACAACATATCTGCAATGATGGGAATAAGCCCATCACTAAAAATATCATTCACAGATTCTATGTCATTAATTGTTCTTGTGGTTAAAGTGCCAATGGGCGTTTTATCAAATTGAGATAAATTTAGATGTACAATTTTATTGTAGGTACTGATGCGTAAATCCTTTACCACGCTTTGCCCTAGCGATGCCGTAGTAAAAGTAAAAAAGAAACGGCAAGTAGTTTCTATGAGCAATAATGCAATTTGAATAATGGTAATTTCAATAATAAAACCACCTGCGCTGTTTATAAAATTTCCAAATGCTTTATCGTTTATACCATGGTTTATAGTAAGTTGAATGAGTAGTGGTCTTAATGGTGCAATAAGGGCAAGAAAGATGGATAAGAAAATAGATAAATAAAATTTCTTTTTGTATGGCTTTGTAAATGCAAATACTCTTTTGAGAACAGATATATTGAGTTTCTTTTTTTTTGTTGACATTTAGACAAAGTTATGCTGTATAGCAACAGAGAAAATAATTAAAAGAGATTTTGCTGAGTTTTATCTTATCCCATTAAAATCGTGTAGGTGTTTAATCTCTCTTGTATTCTCCCTTTACAGCATAAAACCCAAATATCATTAATCCAATACATATAGGTGTAAAAATGCTAATGATAATTATCCAAGGTATGGGTTTATTTATATCTTTTGTACCGTGCCCAATATTTTGTACAGCTCCGTTTATTAAAAAGAAAATTACAACTGGTGCAATAAGCATCCATATAAACCCCATTATTTTTTTTATTTGATTCATTGATTTAATTTTTCTTTACGCAAAGACGCTGAGGAGCAAAGTACGCATACGTATTTTTTTGTTTCTCATAAAGTGGATAAGATTGCAAAGTTCGCATAAGTGATTTCAAATTCTTAGCTTCCTTAGCCTTCTTCTTTGCTTTGCGTGAAACCATTGCTTAAATACAAAGACCCAATAACAAAACACAAAGCCGCCACCCCAATAGGATACCAAAGACCCACCAATGGGTCTGTAGCAAAAGTAGTAGAAAGCAGTGTAGCAATAAAAGGGACTAACCCACCAAACACTCCATTGCCAATATGATAAGGCAAACTCATACTTGTGTATCTTATTTTAGTAGGAAATAATTCTACCAAAAATGCTGCTATTGGTCCATAAGCCATGGTTACAAAAATTATCATAAGCCATACTAGAAAAGTGAATTTCCATTTTAAGGCGTTAGATAAAGTAATGTCTATATAACTTGGTTTTAAATCTTTCTTTTCAAAACTAATAGCATCTACATTTTTTCCTAATGCAGAAAGTGGGGGATAAAGCGTTGCATTACCTATAAAAATTGTGGTATCGTTTCTTTTTTCTAAAAATGAATTTTCTTTATAAGTATATATTGATTCTGTTTTTAAAATTACAAATAAGGAATCATTTTTCCTCAAATCTTCAATAGTTGATTTTGTATCTTTTGCTTTTTTTGGGATGATTACCCTATCTGCTACCCACTCCTTCGCATTCGTATCTTCCAAAAATGTTTTAAAAATTGGCCTATAAAAAACTACTCCCAACAGCATCCCAATCAACATTATCCATTTTCTACCAATCTTATCGCTAAGCCAACCAAAAAACAAAAAGAAGGGAGTGGCAAATGCAATAGCCCAAAGTAATATTTCTCGGCTCTGCATAAAATCTAACTTGCAAGTATTTTCTAAAAAACTTTGCGCATAAAACTGACCTGTGTACCAAATTACACCTTGCCCCATTACTGCACCAAACAATGCTAGCAATACCATTTTAAAATTTGCTTTATTACCAAAACTTTCTTTTAACGGGTTTACAGAAGTTTTACCTTCATGCTTAAGAGCAGCATACAAGGGCGATTCGCTCATTTTTAAACGGATATAAATAGATACACCTACAAGCAAAATAGATATCCAAAATGGATAACGCCAACCGCCCCACTCTGCCGCAAAAGATGCATCGCTCATACTATTTTTTACCAACATTATTACACCCAATGCTACAAATAAACCGAGTGTGGCTGTGGTTTGTATCCATGCAGTAAAATATCCTCGCCTATGTGCAGGCGAATGCTCGGCTACATACGTGGCTGCACCGCCGTACTCTCCGCCCAATGCAAGCCCTTGTATTAATCTCAATAATAAAACTAGTAATGGTGCGGCTATTCCAATACTTTTATAGCTCGGCACTAGACCTATTAAAAATGTAGAGCCACCCATTAATACGAGTGTAAGTAAGAAAGTATATTTTCTACCAACCAAATCTCCTAGCCTACCAAAAACCAACGCACCAAATGGTCGTACCAAAAAACCTGCTGCAAATATTGCAAGTGTGCTAAGCAGTGCAGCGGTATCATTTCCTTCAGGAAAAAATTGCGATGCAATAGTTTTGGCAAGCATACCAAAAATATAAAAATCGTACCATTCTATTAATGTACCGAGCGATGAAGAAAATATTACTTTACCAATTCCTTTGGTGGAAACTTCTGCCATCAAAATATTTTTTAAAAAATTTAGCAATCGTTTGTTTAGAAGATTTGGTATAAATATATTAATTTGGTGGTAATGAAGTAGTTTATATTTTGAAAATGAGGTTTTTTAAATTGCGAATACAGCTTATTCGTAATTGCGAATGCAGTGCGTTCGCAATTGTGTCCGCAGTGCGTACACAATTGTAATAAGCTAAAAATCAAGTATTTTTAAATTTTGATTATTAAAAAAATAGTTTTGCAATGCTGATAAATCAATCAATAATACCCGATATAAAAAACATTATTGCCGCCGCAAAAGATAAAGCAATAAGAGCGGTAGATAATGAAAGAACTATTATGTATTGGCATATTGGCAAGCGAATATTTGAAGAAGAGCAGCAAGGAAAAGATAGGGCGGAGTATGGCACTTATCTAATAAAATACCTTTCGGAGCAATTGCAACCTGAGTATGGGAGTGGGTATTCTGTTAGACAAATTAATCTTTACAGACAGCTCTACCGTACTTTTCCAATTGTGCATACACTGTATGCACAATTAAGTTGGAGTCAATATAAATTATTGTTGAGTATTGATAACCAAGACAAAGTAGAGTTTTACATAGCTGAAACTAAAAAAAACAATTGGACAGTTCGCCAAATGGAACGCCAAATTTACAGCAGCTTATATGAACGGCTTTTATTGAGCAATGATAAAGAATCTGTACTTGCCGTAGCCAAAAATGAAAAACTACCTTCTGATGCTAAGGAAATAATAAAAGATCCTATGTATTTGGAATTTTTAGGACTCAAAAGAGAATCTGCCTATTATGAAAAAGATTTAGAGCAATCTATCATTACGCACTTGCAAGATTTTTTATTGGAAATGGGCAATGGCTTTTCTTTTGTAGCAAGGCAAAAAAGAATACATATAGAAGGTGATGATTTTTACCTAGACCTTGTTTTTTACAATCGCTTATTAAAATGTTTTGTAATAGTAGAAATAAAAACAGATAAACTTACACATCAAGATATTGGACAATTACAGATGTATGTAAATTATTATGATAGAGTAGAAAAACTAGATAAAGAAAATGCAACGATTGGGATTTTATTATGTGCTTCTAAAAATGATGGAGTAGTAAAATTTACTTTGCCCGAAAATGAAAAAAATATTATTGCTAGTGAGTATAATTTATATTTACCAACTGCACAACAATTGTTAGAAGAAGTAAATAAAGAAATGGAAAATTTTGAAGAGAAAACAAAAACTACTGAAAAAGAAATAGAATAATCTACGCTACAATAAAAGTTGAATAAAGATATACTCTAGAACGGAGCGTCGCCAATGAAGTTCAATCAAGGAACTAAAGCTAGTAAACAAAAAAATAAAACAATATAATTAAAATGAGTTACCCTTTTCAAATAAATTCTTTAGCACAATACCATGCAGACTATAAAGCCGCTGCTGAAAACCCTGATGCATTTTGGGCAAATGTAGCCGACAATTTTTGTTGGAGAAAAAAATGGGATAAGGTTTTAGGGTGGAATTTTACCGAGCCAAAAATAGAATGGTTTGCAGGTGCAAAATTAAATATTACAGAAAATTGTTTGGATAGACATTTAGAAAAATTAGGAGATAAACCTGCCATTATTTGGGAACCAAATAATGTAGACGAACCTGCTAGAACATTGACGTATAAAGAACTTCATGCGCAGATAATACAATTTGCTCAGGTGTTAAAAAATAATAATGTAAATAGAGGAGATAGGGTTTGCATATACATGGGCATGATACCTGAGCTTACCATAGCAGTGCTTGCCTGCGCAAGAATAGGCGCTATACACTCTGTAATATTTGGAGGCTTTAGTGCACAAAGTATTGCAGATAGAATGCAAGATGCCAAAGCTAGTTGTATCATTACTTGTGATGGTGCTTTTAGAGGAAATAAAATTATTGATTTAAAAGCGGTAGTAGATGATGCGCTTTTGCAAGAGAATGTTGTACAAAAAGTAATTGTATTTGCTCGTACTAAAACACCTGTGATAATGATGGATGGTAGAGATGTGTGGTGGGATGATGAAATGAATAAAATTAGTATAACTGATTTTACTGTGGCAGAAGAAATGGATGCGGAAGATCCGCTTTTTATTTTGTACACAAGTGGTAGCACAGGCAAGCCCAAAGGCGTTGTACATACATGCGCAGGCTATATGATATGGACAACTTACACTTTTGTAAATATGTTTAACTACCAACAAGGCGATGTACATTTTTGCACGGCTGATATTGGTTGGATAACAGGGCATAGTTATATTATATACGGACCATTGGCAGCAGGGGCTACTAGTGTTATGTTTGAGGGTATTCCTACTTTTCCTGATGTTGGAAGATTTTGGGATATTATAGACAAGCACCAAGTAAATATTTTATACACTGCACCTACTGCACTTAGGAGTTTAATGAGTTTTGGCAACGAACCTTTGCAAGGGAAAAATTTATCGTCTTTAAAAACATTAGGTACTGTAGGTGAACCCATAAATGAAGAAGCATGGCATTGGTACGATGATAATATTGGAAAAAATAAATGCCCAATTGTAGATACTTGGTGGCAGACAGAAACTGGTGGTTGTCTTATTACAAACCTTGCTGGTATTACACCTGCAAAGCCAAGTTGGGCAACGCTTCCCATGCCTGGGGTGCAACCTATTATTGTAGATGAAAAGGGTGAAGAGACCTCCCCAAACCCCTCCGAAGGAGGGGCTTTAGTGACCTCTGGTAATTTATGTATTAAAGCACCTTGGCCAGGCATGTTGAGAACTACTTGGGGTGACCATGAAAGATGCAGGGTAAATTATTTTGCAACATACCCAAATTTATATTTTACAGGCGATGGTGCATTGAAGGATGCAGAAGGAAATTATAGAATTACAGGGAGAGTAGATGATGTGCTAAACATAAGCGGCCACCGCATAGGTACTGCAGAAGTGGAGAATGCTATTAACATGCACAATGGTGTAATAGAAAGTGCTGTTGTGGGCTATCCGCATGATATAAAAGGGCAAGGTATTTATGCATTTGTAATTTATAATGGCGAGCAAATGGATGATAATATTTTAAGGCAAAATATTGCTGCAACTATATCTAAAGCAATAGGCGCTATTGCCAAACCCGATAAAATACAATTTGTAAGTGGTTTACCTAAAACCCGAAGTGGGAAAATTATGCGTCGTATACTTAGAAAAATTGCAGAAGGTGAAACGGAAAATTTGGGTGATATCACTACGTTGCTTGACCCAGATGTGGTGGCGGAGATAAGAGATGGGAAAGTGTAGAATTACTTGTGAGCGGAAGAAATTTTTTAAACTGCAAACTCCACAGCAGCCCTTACATGTAATAAAGTTGTATCAAATACAGGCACAGTAACATCTTCTTGTTTTATAAGAATAGGTATTTCTGTACAGCCTAAAATTATTCCTTCAGCGCCTTGTGCTTGCAAGGATTGTATAATTTTTAAAAAACCTACTTTACGCTCAGGCAAAAAAATACCTTTGCTCATTTCATTGTAAATGCAATCGTTTATATATTCAATATCGATTTCGTTTGGTATAATGGTTTCTATGTTTTGTGTAGCTAGTTTATCTTTAAAAAAATTTAGTTGCATGGTATATTTTGTGCCAAGCAAGGCTACTTTTTTTATTTGCTGTTTGGTTATTTCTTTAGCAGTAGCATCTACGATATGAATGAGTGGTATATTTATAGTAGCTTGTATTTTGTCTGCAATATTATGCATGGTATTGGCACCAATGAGCAAACATTCCGCTCCTGCTTTTTCTAGTGTTTGTGCAATGCCGCTAAGTATAGTTGCTAAGCCATCCCAATCATTTGCTACGGTAAGTGCTTTTATTTCTTCAAAGTTTACGGAGTACATTAATATTTTGCAAGAGGTAGCTCCACCAAGGTTTTCGTTGGTAAGTCTGTTCAGCAGTGTATAATAATCTACCGAAGATAGCCATGTAAGACCTCCAATAAAACCTATAGTTTTCATAAAATTATTAATTGAATATTTTAATAAATAATTTGAACGATTTATATGTAATTTTTTTCAAAGAATAATTGCCTCAATTATTCTTTGCAAATTAACAGCATCTATTTTATCAAAATGATTTAGCAATTCACTGTCTACATCAAGCACGCCTACCACTTTTTCGTTTTTTATAATAGGCAATACAATTTCTGATTTTGATAAACTACTACAAGCAATATGCCCTGCAAATTTTTCTACATCTGGTATTATTAATGTTTTAGCATTTGCCCAAGCAGTGCCGCATACACCTCTTCCTTTTTTTATGCGGGTGCAGGCTACTGGTCCTTGAAAAGGAGCAAGTACCAACTCATTATCTTTTACTAAATAAAAACCCACCCATAGCCAACCAAATTGTTCTTTTAGCGCAGCGGTAATATTTGCAAGGTTTGCTGTAAGGTCAGGCTCACCATCAATAATTGCAAATATTTGTGGCAATAAAGTTTTGTATTGCTCCTCTTTTGTGCCTGTATTTATTTGTAAATCGTCTGACATTTTTTTTAATAAAATAATTTTAAAATTATACCAATGATGCTACAACTTGTGCAATAAAGCCAAGTGCAAGCCCTGTGTAAATATCTCTTTGTGTGTGCGCAGCCAGTAGCAAGCGTGCTGTGCATACCAGGCCTGCTACAAGAAATGCTATTGCAAATGGCCATGTAATAAGCATTGTATTATCTCTAGCTACCACATAAAAAATACCAAGTAACCCACCCATACCCATGGCATGCATACTTATTTTAAAATATATATTGGCCAGTAACCCACCGCTTGCTGCTAAAAAAATACCTAGTACAAATATGCTCATAATGGGAGGATAGATTTCCTGTTTTTTAAAAACAGTGTATGCCCAAAAAAAGAAAATGCCACTTGCCATGTAAGGTATAATTCTATCTTTTCGAGTACGAAGAAAAATTGAATCTAAGAAACCAACAGCTCTTAATAATAAAACTGTAAATAACGGAAACGCCACTAGGTTTATAGTAGAAATTAAAATCGTTTGTAGTTTGTCCCTTTCTGAAAATCCTGAAAAATAAGATGGGTGGATGTATACTAAAAATGCAATTATATAAATAGGTACAAATGAGGGATGAAAAATATAAGAAATAAAATTAGCAGACCATTTTAATAAAGGATGCACATACACTTTTTCTATTACTTCTTCTTCAAATGCTCTTTCCATTTTATAATATTTTTCTAAGCCTTGCTACCGGTATATTTAATTGTTCTCTATATTTCGCTACAGTTCTTCGTGCAATGTTATAACCTTTTTCTTGTAGCATGTCTGTTAGTTTTTCATCGCTATATGGGTGCTTCTTGCTTTCCTCCCCTATCAAATCCATTAATATTTTTTTTACTTCTCTTGTGCTTACTTCCTCGCCACTATCTGTTTGTAAGCTTTCGCTAAAAAAGAATTTTAAACGATATGTGCCAAATTCTGTTTGCACAAATTTGCTATTAGCTACACGGCTTACAGTAGAAATATCCAAATTAGTTCGCTCTGCAATATCTTTTAAAATCATAGGGCGAAGTTCTGTTTCATCTCCTGTAAGAAAAAAAGATTGCTGGTAATTCATAATTGCTTCCATTGTATTCATCAATGTATTTTGCCGTTGTTTTATTGCATCTATAAACCACTTTGCACTATCTATTTTTTGCTTAATAAAAAGTACTGCATCTTTTTGTTGTTTATCTTTTTTTGCACCTTTATCATAATCACGCAGCATATCTTTATACCCTTCGCTCACCCGAAGGTCTGGTGCGTTTTTGCTATTGAGTGTAAGCTCTAGCTTTCCCACATTGTTGGCTAAAAAAAAATCGGGTATTACGTAGTTGGCATTTTTTTCGCCATCGCCAGCAGTGCCTCCGGGCTTAGGGTTTAATTTTACTATTTGGCTTATTACCTCTCTTAGTTGCTCATCAGATAAATTAAGCGCACGCTGAATTTTTTCGTAATGTTTTTTTGTAAACTCATCAAAATATTTTTCTAATACTGCTATGGCTACCTCAATTATTTTACCTTGACTAATTTTTCTTTCTAACTGCAAAAGCAAGCACTCCTGAAGGTTACGTGCGCCTACCCCAGCTGGCTCAAACTGCTGCACATGTAATAGCAAGTCAGAAATTTCTTCCTCATTCGTATTTATATTTTGCCTAAAAGCAAGGTCGTCAATAATTGAACTTATTTCTCTGCGCAAATATCCATCATCATCTAAGCTGCCCACCAATTGCTCTGCAATGCTTTTTTGCTTTTCACTAAGGTTTAGTAACCCAAGTTGTTGTAGCATAAGCTCCATAAAACTCACTTCAACTTTATGTGGTATTATTTTTCCATCGTCTTTTTCTGGATAATTCTCATCTCTCAATTTGTAATCTCCTACATCATCGTCCCCTTCTTGTACATATTCGCTTATATCTATATTGTCATATTCTTCTTCGCTTCCTTCGGTTTGGTATTCTTCTTCTTCAGTATCTGTAAATTCGTCTTTTTCAAAATCATCTTCAACTTTGTCTTCGTCAGCTTGCTCTAGTGCTGGGTTTTCTTCTAACTCTTCTTTTATACGCTCATCTAATATGGCAGTAGGTACTTGCAGCAGTTTCATTAGCTGTATTTGCTGCGGGCTTAGTTTTTGTAAAAACTTTTGTTGTAAACCTTGGTATAAAGACATGCTGGGTTAATAATTTTTATTAGAGTTTTTGGTTATGTGTGTTAATATTTATTGGTTTATAATTTTGTCTAACAAAAAACTCCAAATAGTAGTTAAACTTTAAACTTTTACCTTATGAATCTTTTTCATAATTTAAAAACGTAATTTACAATCATTCATAAATATAAAATGAAGAAAAAACTGTTATTTTTATTTTTTAGTATAATTCTTGTTGTAGCGCATGCAAAAAGTCAACCAAAATTATTATTTGCACCACAAAAATTGGATGTAAAAAACTATTCTATGCTCAGCATGAAAGATACTTTACATAAAATAGCGCCTACAATGCAGGTGTATCCTATGTTTTATTGCAACAACCTTGGTTTTGTTTGCAAGCAAGAAATAAAATTTCAGAAAATAATAAAATTACCATTTGTATTTAGGCTTGGCTCTGTGCAATATGTAGATTATTTGGAAGGAAAAAGGGGAATAGTTGTTGGTCAGTAAACAAACTGCAATCGGCAAATGTCAATGGGGTTGTATATATAACATTATTTATAAATTTCGTAACAGAATAATGGATTGTAAAAGCTACAGAGCTTAATTGTGTAAGTTGTTAATAACAAGCTACCAATTACTTTAAATATTTTACTTAGAGTGTTACCCCTAAATTTTATTACGAATCATACACAAAGCAAATAAAATTATTGCTAAAATGTGATGAGCAAAATAAATATTTTCCTAAGAAATTGATATTAGTCTTAAAAATTTTACTAATTACAGGATTATAAAATTAAAATTGTGTTTTTTTTATTTAATAACTATACGCTAATTTAAAAACTAACAACCTCAATAGAATCTTTAATAGATAGATAACTCAAATATCGTTCTTCAGATATTATAGCATTATTTAAGGCAACTTTAACTGCACAGCCTGGTTCATTAAAATGTTGACAATTGTTAAATTTACAATCATTCATTATTGCTCTCATTTCTGGAAAATATTGTGCCAGTTCGTTTTTAGGTACATCTACAATTCCCATTTCTCTTATTCCTGGCGTATCTATTATTGTTCCTCCAAATGGTAAATCATACATTTGTGCAAATGTGGTAGTATGCATTCCCTTTCCACTCCAATTGCTTACCTCTATTGTTTTTAAATCTAAAGCTGGTAATACAAAATTTATAAAAGTAGATTTCCCTACACCTGAGTGCCCGCTTAGCAAAGTAATTTTATTTTTTAATAAATCTTTAACTGCTTGTGTGCCCTCATTTTTTTCAATGCTCATAAGCATTATCTTATAGCCAATTGCTTCATAATTTTTTTTAGCTAAGTCAAATTTTAACATTTCTTTTTCGGTAAATAAATCTGCTTTATTAAAAACAATAATAGCTGGTACTTTGTATGCTTCAGAAGTTACAAGAAAGCGGTCTATAAATCCAAAGGAAGTTTTTGGATCTTTTAGTGTAGCAAATAATAATGATTGGTCTAAGTTTGAAGCGACGATATGATGTTTATTTTTATTATGCGGCGATACCCTGTTTATATAATTTCGGCGTTCATATATTTTTGAAATTACTAAATTTCCTTCCAAAGCTTCAGCATCTACTTCTACAATATCGCCTACGGCTATTGGGTTTGTAGAGGTTATTCCTTTTAGTTTTAATTTTCCTTTAAGTCTTGCATTAATAAATTCGCCTTCTGTATTTTTTAAAATATACCAACTACCTGTGCTTCTGTAAACTGTTGCCTGCATGCCTGCAAGATAAATATTTATCGTTTAGTATCTATCAAATTTTAGGCTCAAATATTTGCCATAATACTTTAACTAAAATGTATTTTTTCTATTCAGTTGCATAATAAAAGATGCCAAAAGAGATAAAGTTGAAATGTGCGACGCCAATGAAGATTCACATAGCTGCTTCTTCGTTCGGCAAAAAAACTTAATAACACCTGAATTTCTAAGTGCCCTAGTGTAGGTTTTAGGGGCGACATTTACAAATTTAAATCAGTAAGTTTTTATTGTAAAGCGCTTACTAAAAATAAAAGTTTGTAAGGGCATTTTTAAATATATAAATACCACTAAGGATATTTATTTTCTAGCAAAAAAATTTACATCTATGTTGCAAAGATAATTTT
The DNA here is from genome assembly GCA_025357775.1 of Ferruginibacter sp. Taxonomy (GTDB): domain Bacteria; phylum Bacteroidota; class Bacteroidia; order Chitinophagales; family Chitinophagaceae; genus Ferruginibacter. Next base: position 15,718 of record JANXOQ010000315.1, read on the forward strand.
CTTGTAAAGTAAACAAAAAGTATAAATGCATAATAATTTTGCAACATGGAAACGATAGTTTGGAAAGTAGAAGGAATGACTTGCAGTAATTGTGCATTGAGTGTTTCTAACTACCTAAAAAAAGAAGGCTTAGCAGATATAAAAGTAAACCCCATAACAGGTGTTGTGAGTTTTATTGCAAACGCAATAAGTAAGGAGGATGTTTTAAAAGCAGGAATAAAAAAAATAGGCTATAAAGTTGTTGATGAAAGTGCTGAAACTTCAACAACAAAAAAACCTTTCTTGCACGATAATAAAAATCGTTTTCTCTATACACTTCCATTTACGCTTATACTCATGCTGCACATGTTGCCTATGAGTACATATACACATTGGCTTATGAACCCTTGGGTACAATTGGCTTTGTGCTTGCCTGTATTTGCAATTGGTATATATTTTTTTGGAAGAAGTGCCGCAAATAGTTTGATGCATGGTACAGCTAATATGAATGTATTGATTACAGTTGGTTCATTGGCATCATTTGTATACAGCCTTGTGGGTGCTACATTACAGCTTGGTGAGCATTATTTATTTTTTGAAACTACCGCATCTATAATCACACTAGTTTTCTTTGGGAATTATTTAGAAGAGGTATCTATTCAATCAACACAAAAAGCAGTACGCTCACTCACAGCATCACAAAAAGTAATGGCCAATATGATTGCTTTTGACGATGAGCATAAAGAACAAATTTTTCCATTAGAAAATATTTATCTAAAAAGTGGTGATTTGTTACTTATAAAAAATGGGGAGCAAGTGCCTGCTGATTGTAAAATATTATGGGGAGATTGTTTGGTAAATGAAGCTATTGTAACAGGTGAAAGTTTACCATTAGCCAAAACAAAAAAAGATTTTCTAATAGGTGGAAGTGTGATTGCAGATGGATTGGTAAAAGCACAAGTAACGGTTGCTGGAAAAGATACTGTGCTTTCAGGCATTGTAAAAATGGTAGAAAATGCACAAGCTGAAAAACAACCTATGCAATTGCTTGCAGATAAAATAAGTGCCATTTTTGTGCCCGTAGTTTTGGCACTAGCAGTACTTACTTTTTTGCTGAATTATTTTGCGTTTCATATTAGTAGTGGCGATTCATTGATGAGAGCCATTGCAGTTTTAGTAATTTCTTGCCCATGTGCTATGGGGCTTGCAACACCTGCTGCTATTGCAGTTGGGCTTGGTAGAGCAGCCAAGCAAGGGGTATTGTTTAAAAATGCTTTGGCGTTGGAATTATTTAAAACGATAAAGCAAGTGGTATTTGATAAAACAGGCACACTCACCACAGGGAATTTTACTATTCAAAATTTTCATACAACTATTGATGAAATTGAATTTAAAAACATTGTTTATTCACTAGAAAAATTTTCTAATCATCCAATAGCAAAAACATTTGCTGCTTGGAATACAAGTACATATATAGCTTGGAAAAAAATTGAAGAAATAAAAGGGATAGGTATAAAAGCTACAGACAAAGAAGGCAATGCTTTTGAAGCAGGTTCATTTAAAATTTTAAATATAGAAAATAATGATGAACACAATATTTATGTTTTAAAAAATGGCGAAGAAATAGGTTGGATAGATTTGCAAGATGAGATACGCCCTGAAGCAAAAGAGGTAATTACTTGGTTGCATAAAAAAAGTATAAAAACAATTTTGCTTAGTGGAGATACAAAAATTAAATGTGACATTATTGCAAAGCAATTAGGAATTGATGAAATTTTTGTAGAGCAAACGCCAATCCAAAAATTAGAAAAAATTGCACAGCTTAACTTAATAAGTCCAACTGCTATGATTGGCGATGGTATTAATGATGCTCCTGCGCTGGCGAAAGCAACATTGGGAATTTCTTTAAGTGATGCCTCACATATTGCTATGCAAAGCGCAGATGTGATTTTGATGAACAGTGGTATTAAAAATTTGCCTCTTGCTTTTGGGTTAGGCAAGCATACTTTTACTACGATACAGCAAAATTTATTTTGGGCATTTTTTTATAATATAGTTGCTATTCCTATTGCAGCTTTTGGCTTGCTTACACCTACACTTGCGGCACTGGCTATGGGTTTTAGTGATATTGTATTGGCTGCAAATTCAGTAAGGTTGTTTGTGAAGAAGGTTTTGTAAAAAATTGTATATTTGAAAAATATATTCAAAATGTCAGTAATTACAAACATAAACAAACTTGATTTAAAAGGTTCTTATACCTACGCTGATTACCTTACTTGGAATTTTAAGGAAAGATTGGAATTGTTTAGGGGTAAGATTTTTAAAATGAGCCCAGCCCCTAATAGGAATCATCAAACTATTTCTGCAAGAATACATTTAATTTTTGCCAATGCTTTTAAGAAAAATGCCTGTAATGTTTATTATGCACCTTTTGATGTAAGACTGGTAAAAACTAAAACGAAAGACGAAAAAGTAATAACAGTTGTACAACCAGATTTATGCATAATTTGTGATGAAAATAAATTAGATGATAGAGGTTGTAATGGAGCACCAGATTTGGTGGTAGAAATTTTGAGCCCAGGCAATACCCAAAAAGAAATGGGTATTAAATTCGATTTATATGAGGAAAATGAGGTGAAAGAATATTGGTTGGTAGATCCATCTGAAAAAACAGTGCTTATCTATACACTTCAAAATAAAAAATACGTAGGGATAAAGCCTTTTATTATTAATGATGTTTTAAAAAGCCCATTATTTTCATCACTAAAATTTAAAGTGAAAGATATTTTCTCTAGTAAATAAAACTAATTTATTTTAGTTTCATAAAGTACCAAATGTCTCCACACGAAATACTAAAAAAATATTACGGTTACGACAGTTTTCGCCCATTACAGGAAGATATTATCCAGTCTGTTTTAGATAAAAAAGATACTCTTGCATTATTACCTACAGGCGGCGGAAAATCAATTTGCTTTCAAGTACCTGCTTTAATGAATGATGGATTATGCTTGGTAGTAAGCCCTCTGATTGCACTTATAAAAGACCAAGTAGAAAATTTAAAAAAGAAGGGTATTGGTGCGTTGGCTATTTACTCAGGTATGAGTTTTGCTGATGTGCGACAGACTTTACAAAATGCAGCATTTGGGCATTATAAATTTTTATACGTTTCGCCAGAGCGATTAGAAACTAGATTATTTTTAGAGTATTTGCCTGCACTTAAACCAAGTTTAATAGCAGTAGACGAAGCGCATTGCATTTCGCAATGGGGCTACGATTTTAGACCTTCGTATATGCGCATTGCAAACCTGAGAGAAGAGTTGCGTGGCGTTCCTGTAATTGCATTAACAGCATCTGCTACTGTTACTGTGCAAGAAGATATTTGTAAAAATTTATTATTTACAAATGATAGCAATCGTTTTCAACAATCGTTTTTACGACCAAATTTATCGTACAGCGCTTTTAAACCAGTGGCTAAAGAAAATAAACTCATTGAGATTTTGCAAAACGTAAAAGGTAGCGCTATTGTGTATTGCAAAAGCAGAAAGCAAACCATGAAGGTGAGTGAACTTCTTAAATTAAATAATATTAATGCAGACTTTTATCATGCAGGTTTATCTGGAGATATACGTACCAAAAAACAGGATGATTGGATAACCAACAAACTACGCACCATCGTATGCACCAATGCATTTGGCATGGGTATAGATAAGCCAGATGTAAGAGTGGTGGTACATTACGAAGTACCAGACTGCGTAGAAAATTATTACCAAGAAGCAGGCCGTGCTGGGAGAGATGGTAAAAGAGCTTATGCTGTATTGTTGCATAGCGCAAAAGAAACGGATGATATTTTATTTAAACTAGAAACAAAATACCCCACAGCAGAAAAACTAAAAGTTATATATATGGCTGCTATGAATTACCTACAAATAGCAGCTGGCATTGGCGAAGGGCAGAGTTACGATTTTGATATTGCTGCTTTTGCTCAACATTTCAAGTTAAATATTCTACAAGCTACCTATGGCATACAAGTATTGGCACAAGAAGGTTTGTTTAGCTTTACAGAAATGATGTTTAAACAAAGCACTGTAGAGTTTTGTGTAAATAAAAATGACTTACAAGAATTTCAAATACAGCTGCCAGACCTTGCAGAAACCATAAAAGGATTGCTACGGTCTTACGAAGGTATTTTTGATTACCCCTGCACTATTTATGAAAACCCATTAGCAAAATTTATAAAAATAGCTAGCGCTGATTTAATAAAAAATTTACAGCAATTACATCAATATAAAATAATAAACTACAAACCATCATCAGAAAAACCACAATTGCTTTTATTAAAAAACAGAATGTACAACGATGATTTTTTGATAGATACAAAGGCAATGAATGAAAGAAAAGTAGAAGCAAAAAAAAGGGCAGAAGCCATTTCAGATTTTGTAGACATTACAACCAAATGTAGAAGTAAATTTATAGCCAATTATTTTGGAGATAATGAAGTGAAAGATTGTGGTATTTGTGATAACTGTATAAAAAATACAGTTGCCTCGTTAGAACCTTATCAATTTAAAATAGCTGCTGATAAAATAATTGAATTAATAAAAAATGAAAAACTTATGGTTGCAGATGTTTTAAGAAAAATGAAACCAATGAAACAACGTTCTGTTTGGTTGGTTGTAAATTATTTATTGGCAGAAGAAAAAATTATATCAACTAATAAAAA
>JANXOQ010000321.1 GCA_025357775.1 Ferruginibacter sp.
GAAGAAGTATACGTAGGTCAAATTATTGCCGAGCACATTAAACCAGGCGACCTTGTAGTAAATGCTACAGAAGCTAAAAAGCTTACAAACCATCGTGCAAGTGGTACAGATGATGCAAGCAAGGCTGCTCCAAAAATTCAAATGAGTTTAGAAGAATGTATGGAGTACATACAAGGCGATGAATGTATTGAAGTAACACCTAAAAGCATTCGTCTTCGCAAAACTATTTTAGACGAAGATGCACGCAAGCGTGTAAGTAAAAGTATGAACGCAGAGTTGGCTTAAGTTCATTTTAATATTTAAAAAAAATCCTGATTGTTGTAATGATAATCGGGATTTTTTATATCTAAAATCTTACATCTTATATCTGTTTTTAGGAGCATGGGTTTCATATCATTTTTGAACATTTGTTTCCGCCTTTCTGTAGTAGTCTTGCCCAGAGATATGTATTACTTTTAAGGTTTGTATTGTGCAAGAGCTACTACTGCCTAGGCGGGCTATAATCAGCAGAAAATCTTTGTTCAACTTTTATTTACAAATCGATTTGCTAGATTAATGATGCATTATAATAATATAAAAAATCATACAATAATTAAAAAAAATTACACCCAATTTTGATAAACTAAAACTGTCATGTGGCAAAACTACATGACAGTTTTTCCGCAAAAAACTAATGGTACTTTATTTGTATTACGTAAAACTTAATCTCAAAAAACACATTTTTTTATGCAAAAAGGCAGTATTAGGGTACAAACAGAGAACATCTTTCCTATCATTAAGAAATTTTTATATAGTGAGCATGACATTTTTATACGTGAACTTGTCAGTAATGCAGTAGATGCTACACAAAAATTAAAAACATTATCATCTATTGGTGAAGCTAAAGGAGATATTGGTGAATTACGCATTGATATTACCCTAGATGCAACCAATAAAACCCTAACCATTAGCGACCGTGGTGTGGGTATGACAGAAGAAGAAGTGGACAAATACCTTAATCAAGTAGCATTTAGTGGCGCAGAAGAATTTTTAGAAAAATATAAAGGGCAAAATGAAAATAATATTATTGGGCATTTTGGACTTGGTTTTTACTCCTCTTTTATGGTGAGTGAAAAAGTAGAAGTAGTTACCAAAAGTTTTAAAGAAGGAGCAACAGCCGTTCGTTGGGAATGCGATGGTAGCCCTGAGTTTTCTTTAACGCCTGCAGAAAAAGAACAAAGAGGTACGGATATTATCTTACACATAAACGAAGAAAGTAAAGATTTTTTAGATGTTTACAAAGTAAAATCAACATTAGAAAAGTTTTGTAAGTTTTTACCAGTAGCTATTTATTTTAAAGATGCAAATGAAAAGGTAGAAGTGCTTACTGAAGTTAAAAATGAAGACGGAGAAGTTGATGCAACTAGCGACAGTAATGGAGCTATCCCCCCTTCGGGGGGTGGGGGGGCTTTGCCTTTAAACAATACTGCTCCAGCTTGGACAAAAAAACCAGCTGATCTTACAAAAGAAGATTACGAAAATTTTTATAGAGAACTTTATCCATACAATGAAACACCATTATTCTGGATACACTTAAATGTGGATTATCCATTTAACCTTACGGGTGTGTTGTATTTTCCTAAAATAAAAAACAGCTACGAAATACAAAAAGATAAAATACAATTATACAGCAACCAAGTTTTTGTAACAGATGAAGTAAAAGATATTGTACCAGAATTTTTAATGCTATTGCAAGGTGTAATTGATAGCCCAGATATACCATTAAATGTTAGCCGTAGTTACTTACAAGGCGACCCAAATGTGAAAAAAATAAATGCACACATTACCAAAAAAGTTGCAGATAAATTAGAAGAATTATTTAAAGGAGAAAGAGAAGAGTACCAAAAGAAATGGGAAAGCCTTGGCTTATTTGTAAAGTATGGTATGATGACGGATGATAAGTTTTTAGAAAAAGCAAACAACTTTTTTGTAATGGAAGATACAACAGGTAAATTTCATACTAAAGAAGAGTACGTAACTGCAACAGCTACACAAAAAAATAAAGATGGAAAACAAGTTATTTTATATACTACAAACCCTGTGCAGCAAGATACATACATACAACAAGCCATTGCAAAAGGCTATGTAGTTGTAAAGGCTGAAACACTTGTAGATGCTGCATTCATCAACACAGTAGAAATGAAATGGAATGATTTTGTGTTTACAAGAGTAGATGCAGATATTGCGGATAACTTAATTGACAAAACCGAAGGGGCAGAAAGTGTATTAACAAAAGATGAAGCCGAAAAACTAAAAACATTATTTAGCCAACCACAAGAAGGCTTAAATATAAATGTAGAAGTGAAGGGTTTAAGTACAGATGCGCCACCAGTAACGGCTACTAGGCCTGAGCAAATGCGTCGTATGAAAGACATGGCTGCATCTGGCGGAGGTATGGCAGCATTTTATGCGCAAATGCCTGATGAAGTTGCATTAACTGTAAATGGTAACCATTCAATATTTAAAAATATTTTATCACAAACAGATACAACCCAGCAAGAAAAATTAGTAAAGAATTTAGCAGATTTAGCATTGCTTTCACAAGGATTGTTAACAGGTAAAAATCTTACACAGTTTATAAGTAGGAGTGTGGAGTTGATGGGTTAGGGGTTAAATGTTGAATTGTTGAATTAAAATTTCATTTCGTAATTTATAAAAACAAAGCCTGCGAATTTTAAAAGTTCGCAGGTTTTTTATTGACTACTAACCCCAACGGGGTTCAACTTTCTTAACCATGGGTGCAACCTATGGTTAAGAGTACTCGGAGCGGAGGTGTAACCCATGAGCTATGTGAAGTAAAGCCAAGCTTCTACTTCACATACACACTGCCCTCTAAATAATGCATTTTCTTACTATAAAAAACTTCTTCATAACCCCATTCTTGTAATACATGTTTCTCTAAAGGATTTATATAAATTATTGTCATTGTTCTAGGATTATTTTCCAAACTTGTTTCTATATTTTCCATTACACCATTCATTATGATTTCATCAAATGGGTTAAACATAAAAATACAATCTATATCATCATCAATATCAAAATAAAAAGCATCGTTGTTGTAAATTTTAAAATCTGCTAAAGGATATTTTACTTTTGCAATGCTAATATTTTTTTTAGCATCAATAAATAATTCTTTAGAAAATTCTATCCCACTAATTTTTTTTACGCCAAAGTGAGCAGCCACACACATTGCCCTTGCTTTACCACAACCTATATCTAAAAAATGTTGAAATGTTTCTATTTTTACTTCATCAAAAAATTGCTCCAGCACATCGTATGATACAGGCATGTATATCGTAGCATGAGAAATATCTATTCCTTTTTTTTCTAAACTTTTTAAATTATCAGCACCTGTAGTATTTATACCATATTTTTTTTCGCCACGTATTTCGTTACATAAAATATGCCATGCTATGGATATGTTCCAGTTGGTAGATATATAAAAAAAATATTTTAAAATTTTCATTTTTAGAGACTCTTTAAATACCCGCAATGGCGAATATTTTGAACTTTACAATTTTTAAAGTCCGTTTCTTTTTTGTAATTAGTTCTTTTCATAAAAAAGTAAATAAAATGTAAAAAAACAGTCCAATCAACTAATAAACTTTTTAACTTTCAAGAACTTCAAAGTCCCCTTTCGAGGTATTTAGGGAGGTATTTTCGGAACTCCTCACATCCACCACCATCAACTGCAAACTCTTATTTCCGTTCCATACATTTTCATCTATTTTAAAAACAATATCTACTGGTTTACTGTTTAATAGTAATGAAAATTTGTCAGCCATATTAAAACCTATTCCATTTAAAACAGTTTCATGTTGTTTTACTACAAATTTTAAATGTGCTTCTTTTACAATTTTACTATAACCAAAATCTGTACAGTTTCTTGCTACAAAAGTTGGTCGCATATTTTCAGGGCCAAAGGGCTCCATACGAGAAATTATTGTGTAGAAATTATCTGTTATTTCATTGAAATTAATTTCAGCATTTATTACAATTTCAGGTATTAACAAATGCTCAGGAATAGTTGCAGAAACGACTTCTTCAAAACGTTTTGTAAACGCATCTAAATTTTGTGGAAGCATGGTAAGCCCCGCTGCTGCAAAGTGTCCGCCATAAGCTATCAATAAATCTTTACATTCGTAAATAGCTTCGTATAAATTAAAACCAGGTACGCTACGTGCGCTGCCAGCTATATAATCTCCACTTTTTGTAAGCACAATTGTTGGTCTGTGATAATGTTCTATCAATCTACTAGCTACAATTCCCACTACACCTTTGTGCCAATTTTCGCAATATACAACACATGTTTTTTTATTTTGAAGAGAAACATCTTCTGCAATTATTTGTAACGCATCTTCGGTAATGCTGCTATCTGCTTCTTTTCTTTCTTTGTTATCAGTATGTAAAAGTTCTGCAAATGCTTTTGCTTTTTCTACATCTTTTTCTATAAAAAGCTGTACGGCTTTTTTTGCATCATCCATTCTGCCTGCTGCGTTTACTCGAGGGGCAATTACAAAAACAACATTTGTTATAGTCATTATTTTTGTAATGCCTCCAAGCTCCATCAATGCTTTAATACCAGGCAAAGGATTGGTATTTATTTTATGTAAACCAAAGTAGGCAAGTATTCTATTTTCACCCGTCATTGGTACAATATCCGCAGCTATTGCGCATGCTACTAAATCTAAGTAAGCATATAAATTTTCATCAGGTAAACTATAATGTTGTGCTAGTGCAGTCATCAATTTAAAACCAACACCACAACCGCACAATTCTTTATAAGGATAATTGCAATCTGTTTGTTTTGGGTTTAAAACTGCAACAGCCTTTGGAACTATTTCCCCAGGCAAATGATGGTCGCAAATAATAAAATCAATGCTTAATGTATTTGCATAATCAATAAGCTCTACAGATTTTATTCCACAATCCAAACATACAATTAAAGTAAAATTATTCGCTGCTGCAAAATCAATGCCCATCTTGCTTACACCATATCCTTCTTTGTATCTATGTGGAATGTAATAATCTAATTTTTGTCCTTCATATATTTCACACAAAAAACTATACATACTAGCTACAGATGTAGTACCGTCTACATCATAATCTCCAAATACTAAAATTTTTTCTTGAGTAGAAATCGCCTTATCAATTCTTTTAACAGCCTTTGCCATATCCTTCATTAGGTATGGGTCGTGCAATTTTTTTAGAGAAGGTAAAAAATATTCTTTTGAATTATCAAAGTTATCAAAATGCCTTTGTGTAAGAATTTTGCAAATAGTTTTGCTCACCTTTAAATTTTCATAGAGAGAGTTTACTTTTAGATCATTATAGGGTAGTATGTTCCATCTTTTTTGCAAGGGCAATTAGTATTTTCTATCAGTTGTATAGCGTACAAGCAATGCCAGCGCATCACTTACGTCAGACGAAGGAAATTGTTTTAAAATATTTAAAGCCTCATCTCTGTATTCAAACATTTTTTGTTCTGCATATTTTATGCCACCAGTTTTTACAACAGTATCTATTACCCATTTTACTTTTTCTTTATCTGTATTGTTATTTTTTACAATGTAAATAATATCTCTCATTGTTTTTTTATCAACATTATTTAAAGTATAAATGAGCGGTAAAGTCATTTTTTTTTCCTTTATATCATTGCCTGTTGGTTTGCCAATATCTGCTGTACCATAGTCAAATAAATCATCTTTTATTTGAAAAGCAATGCCTGTTTTTTCACCAAACAATTTCATTTGCTCAGTTATCTCATTACTTTGCGTAGTACTATAAGCTCCTACACCACATGCTGACGACAGGAGCGAAGCTGTTTTATTTCTAATAATTTCAAAATATACTGTTTCATCAATATTTAATTTTCTAGTTTTTTCTATTTGCAATAATTCACCCTCACTCATTTGCCTAATGGCATCACTCATAATATGTAACTGTTCAAATTCATTATTTGTTGTAGAAAGCAACAACCCTTTAGAAAGTAAGTAATCACCTACCAAAACAGCTATTTTATTTTTCCAAATTGCATTTATGGAGAAAAACCCTCGCCGTTCCATAGATTCATCTACCACATCATCGTGTACAAGTGTAGCAGTATGTAGCATTTCTACAAGGGCAGCTGCCCGGTATGTACTTTCATTTATATTTCCATGTAGTTTGGCACATAAAAATACAAACATCGGACGAAGTTGCTTGCCTTTTCGTTTGATAATATATTTCATTACAGTGTCCAATAAGGCAGTGTTGCTTTTTACAGCCTCGGCAAATTTTGATTCGAAAACCTTTAATTCTTCCCCAATAATATTTGTTATAAATTTCATTTTTAGAAACGGCAAGTTAATGAAGCAATCTTTGAAAACATATTTTTTGTGCTAATAAAAGAATATGGTCTTTGAATATTGATATTGTGTAATATCTAATTTGTTTTTTAAAAAATATTTTTATTGCTTTTCGGTTAATTTTTGAATATTTAATAAAAAAAATTTGTGCTTTTAAATCATCTTGTATACATTTGCAACAATCAATCAGTATATTTTCGAAAATTTAACAATCATTAAGTTATGGTAAGCAAAAAATTAACATTATTATTAACCCTTTGTATGCTAGTGTCTGCAAGTACTTTTGCACAAACTGCTACAAACAATGGGGGTAGTGGATATAGTATCTACGACTCTTCTGTAATCCCAAACAAAAGAATGGGACAAGCAAACGAATTTTGGAATAACAATTATTCCTTTCCTGCTAAACCACGTAATATGTGGGAAGTAGGTGTAAAAACTGGTTTTATGACAGTTAGTGGCGATGTAGCTACACAATTTTTAACAGCACCAAACTTTGGTGTTCATGTAAGAAAATCTTTCGGTTACTTATTTTCTCTTAGATTAGAGTACATCAATGGTTCTGCTAAAGGTTTAAATTGGCAGCCTTCTGAAAACTATTTTAGAAACCAAGCTTGGTCTAGAAATGGTTATTATGGCTTATACAGAGAAAACACTGGTCTTCTAAGACCTGCAACTATTGGCGCAAATGGTAATATAATAAATGCTGCCCCTACAAAAGGGCGTGATCTTGTTTATTATAACTACAAAACTAAAATACAAGACTTAAGTTTACAAGGTATATTTACTGTTAACAATGTACGTTTTCACAAACAAAAAACTGGTATAGTTTTGTACGGTGGTGCTGGTGTTGGACTTACTGCTTTCAACGTAATGGTTAATGCTAAAAACGATGGACAAGGTGGTACTGGTAACGGTGACTATGCTAAATTATTTAAGGATGTAAATGATGCTCAAAATCTTGGGTTGTACCAAAATCGTAAGGCAATTATTACTGCTTTGAAAGCTGGTATGGATGATACCTATGAGACAGAAGCTGAGAGTGAAATATCTCCTGCTACTACTCGTCCTTTCTTAGGAAAAAATACACTAAAGCCTTCTGGTACTGTAATAGGTGGTGTAGCTTTTAAACTTGGTAATCGCATAAATTTAGCTATTGAAGACCGTTGGACATTTGTGAAAACAGATTTGTTAGACGGACAACAATGGCAAGAGAGCGCAAGAGGCGATGCTACTATGACCCGTGATTTCGATTCATATAATTTTCTTTCAATAGGTCTTAATTTTAACCTAGGTGCTAAATCTGCACAACCTTTATATTGGTTAAACCCACTTGATTATGCATACAGCGAATTAAATACGCCAAAGCATATGAAATTACCAAAGCCAGTGTTTAATGATGCGGATGGTGATGGTGTTATAGACCAAATGGACAAAGAACCAAATACACCAGCAGGTTGTCCTGTTGATACACATGGTGTTACAAAAGATACCGATGGTGATGGTGTTCCAGATTGTAAAGATAAGCAATTGATTACTCCAACAGAGTGTCAACCAGTTGATGCTGACGGTATTGGCAAATGTCCAGATCCGAAGTGTTGTACTGATAAAAAAGCTGGTGAGTTACCAACTGCAAACTGCCCTACTGACTATCCAAGTCTTAAAGGTTCAATAAATGCAAATAATAAATCTTTCCTTGCAGCTGTAGCTACAAAAATGAAAGCAAATGCAACTTGTTCAATAACAATGACTGCATATTGTGGTACATCTAAATCTGCACAGAAAGCTTGTCAGAATAATTTAGATGCTGCTAAAAAGTACTTAACTGAAAAAGAAGGTATTAGTA
>JANXOQ010000348.1 GCA_025357775.1 Ferruginibacter sp.
ATAATAATTTGTAAAATAAAAAAACATAATTAATTACTAAAAATACAATAATGCTAAAAAAGTACATAGCCATTTTTTCTTTGTGTATGTTTTATAAAAATATTTGCAATGCACAAGAATCTGTAAACAAAAATTTGTTACTAGTATGTAAAACAATTGGAGATTTGAATAAGGACAATTTACAAGATTTTATAACTGTAGAAAAAGACACCACTGACGAATTTAAACGATATACACTTAAAGTTTTTTTTGCAATAAAAAGTGGAGGCTATAACCTTGTGGCAGCATCCAACTCTGTAATTCAACCTCAATATCCTGACGGTAATGGACATACTACAGATACTTTTTTTGATACTGTAACTATTGAAAAGGGAATTATAATTATTTCTACAGAATTAATAAGAGGAGGTTATCAACATAAATTTAGATATCAAAATAATAAGTTTGAGCTTATTGGTTTTCACTCCGCAAACTCTGATGGGCATAGGTTTACAGAGGAAAGAGACTTTAATTTATCAACTGGTGTAATGGTTGTTGTAGTGAAAAACTTTGAAACTGATAAAATTGTAAGCAATAAAAAAAGTAAAATATATATAAATCCCCTGCCCAGTTTACAAACATTTACTCCACTATCTAGCAAATACGATTATAAATTTTAAAATATAAAAAAACATTAGTGCTATGCAAATGCAATGCTGCAACAGCCAAAAAGCAGAAGGTTTTTTAAGTTATTTTTCTTGCGTTTTGCCTAAATTTTAAGTGCATGAATTTAAGTATAAGAAATTTAATATCTATCTATTACTACAATGAAAGATGATATTATTGATTTTTACCACATACTTCAAATATTATTGAAGAAATCATAAATGTATACTTTGATTTTGTAATCACTGTATGAGATAATGCTAATAAGTTTTGTTCATATTTCCCAAACAAGGCTTTAAAGTTTAATTATAATTTTCCATACTCTTTTAAAACATTTGTACAGAAAAAGAGGTTGTAAAAAAGTGAAGGATTTTAAGGAATGTGATTGAAGATTATAGTGAAACATTTGTAAAGAAAAATATATAAAATTGTATATGCCAAAATA
>JANXOQ010000355.1 GCA_025357775.1 Ferruginibacter sp.
GCTTGCACAAAACCCCTTGTTGGTGGCAGTTTTATTTGTTCTCGTCCATTTCGGTGTCGAGCAAATAGCCGTTTTCAAATGTCAAAATAAAAACATATTGCTTTGTGTCTCCAAAATGATGGTCTGAGAAAATGATTTTACCGTCTTCGATTTTAATTTGTCCTGTAAACCAAAACGCAAAAAAAGAACTGTCTTTTGCCCCAAAGTAATCTTCATATTTATACTCTTTCTTGCACCAAATATCACTACCTGCAAAATCTGTTAAAAAAAGTTTATTGTCGAGTAAAAGCCAATTGGCAAAATATCCTTTATCAATTGGGCTAGTTGATAAAGTTCCTAATTCTGGTTTATTATTTATTAGATTCCAATAAGTATTTAATAGCTCGCCAAATAGCCAATATTTTTTATTTTTAATCTCAATGTAATTGCCATAAGTCATAAATTATTGCCTTTAATCTACATTCCAAGTTGCATCTGGGTCTCCTTCAAAAGCATTGTCAATAGTGTCATCGTCCCAATCATTATAGCCATTATATTTCTCGTAAGAATTGTCATTATCGTCATCATCATTGTTGAAATTATTTTCCCAAGGTTTTTTTATTTCGTAAATATTTATTCCTTTGTCAATTTTTAAAATATTTTCTTTAATTTTTTCAAAATTATTATCATCAAATCGCAAGTTGAGAGATTTTACAATTGTATTATCGCTTGTACAATAATTCAGTTGTCCATAAAAATCACTCATTACTTCATCCTTCTTGAAGTATCGAGGACAACACTTTTGGCCCATTAATGCAGCAAAATGTTTCTCTTCTAAACCTGTCCAAGCTTTTAAGTCCTTTGCTCTTACAAAACAACTTGAATTGTCAATGAAATTGATTGTTAACGAACTTGTACCTTTCTTGTTTGTAATTTCTTTAATTTCTGAAATTGTTTTAAATTCAAGAAGCTTGTGTGCAAATGTTTCTATTGAATTTTTTCTATTAAATCTTTCTTTTAGAGTAAAGCCTTTTAGTTGTAGATTGTCAAAAGTTACTGATTGTCCAAATAAGTTTATTTCTCCTTTTGAATAGTATTTTGGAATTACTTCACTTTCAATGAGTAGCTCTAATTCATAAGCACTTACCCTAATAATATTAGAAATTTCATTAAAATCAATAACTCTTACTTTAGAATCGTCAAACTCAATGTGTAAAAATTGTTTGTCAATTTTAAACAGAGAGTTAATATTTATTATTTTCATTATAATTTCTATTGATTGTAGAGCCTCCGTAAAAATTGCCACCAACGAGCAGGGCTTTGTGCAGGTTGGGAATTAGTATTCCGTCTGCCCAAAACCGATGCTCAATTTATAAATAAAAGTTGATGATAAGAACTAAAGTTCAGCGTTGTTTGTCAAGCCCGAACAAAAGCTGAACAGAATTACAAATGCTCATTGTTACTATGTCTGCCCAACTTGCACAAAACCCAATGTTGCCTGTAGTTATTTTTTGTCACACATCACTAAAGTGTCGATTATGTCAGTTTTTATAAAATACATTTTTAGATTTTTAAGGTCTGTAAAAACAAAATGCTTGTCTGTATTTGCAATAAATTTTAGAGTGTCTGATGAATATGAAGATGTTGTCAGGGGTATAGTTGGATTAGTCTTTACATTGATAATATATTTATATTCTAAATTTTCATAAATCTGTTGACTTCTAAA
>JANXOQ010000455.1 GCA_025357775.1 Ferruginibacter sp.
CTCAATTTCGACAAGCTCAATTTCGACAAGCTCAATTTCGACAAGCTCAATTTCGACAAGCTCAATTTCGACAAGCTCAATTTCGACAAGCTCAATTTCGACAAGCTCAGTTTCGACAAGCTCAACTTGACAAGTAATTGAAATTTTAAAAATAAAATTTACCCCTCAAAAACCCCTAACCCCTGTCTTATAACCTCCCAATCATCAGTGGTACAATCTACAATGGTAGATGGCTGCATTCCACCAATGCCCCCATCAATTACAAAGGCTACTCTATCTTTAAATTTTTCAAAAATTACTTCGGGGTCGGTATATTCTTCTACTGTATCGCCAGGTAAAGATGCGCTTAAAATTGGATGGTCAAGCGCATCGCCTAATGCTCTACAAATATTATTATCTGGTACACGCAAGCCAATAGTACTTTTTTTGCTTTGCAATATTTTTGGTACCAGCTTGCTAGCTGGTAATATAAAAGTAAATGCACCAGGCAAGTGGCTTTTTAGCATTCTGTATAAAGGCGTATCGATACTTTTCGTATAATCGCTAAGGTGGCTTAGGTCTTTGCATATAAAAGATAACTGGGCCTTTGCAGGGTCTACATTTTTTATACGGCAAATTTTTTCAATAGCCTTGGGCTGATTAATACTACAACCAATACCATAAATTGTATCGGTAGGGTAAATAATTATTCCACCATCATTCATACACTCTGCTAGCTGTTTAATGAGCCTTGGTTGTGGGTTATCGGGATATATTTTTAATAGCATTCTAAAAGTTGTGGGTTTAAAGTTTGTGTTCTCATAAATTTGGTTGACAAAATTTACCAAACCTCGAACTTTGAATTAATAATTTTAACTGTTATAAAATATTTACCCAATTGGATATTTTAATTTTTGCTTTTTATTTTGCCTACTTTTACAACGTTTTTATTTTTCAAAATTACAACTTAAATACCATGTCTTTAATTACTGTCGGCACAATGGCTTTTGATGCTATTGAAACACCTTTTGGAAAAGTAGATAAAATTATAGGTGGGTCTGCTACATATGTAGCGTATGCAGCTTCAAATTTTATAAAACCAATACAACAAATTTCTATTGTGGGGTACGATTTTCCGCAAGAAGAAATGGATGAGCTTACCAAGCGTGGTGTAGAGCTTGATGGTGTAGAAATCGTAAAAGATAAAAAATCTTTTTTTTGGAGTGGTAAATATCATTTAGATATGAATACAAGAGATACGCTTGTAACAGACCTTAATGTGCTAGAAGATTTTAACCCAATAGTGCCAAATAGCTACCAAGGTGCAGAGTTTTTAATGCTAGGCAACCTTATGCCGAAATTACAATTGAGTGTAATAAACCAATTGACAATACGTCCTAAATTAATAGTAATGGATACTATGAATTTTTGGATGGATATAGCGCTTGACGATTTAAAAGAAGTATTGAGAAAAGTAGATGTGCTTATGGTGAATGATAGTGAGGCAAGACAATTGAGCGGAGAGTTTTCTTTAGTAAAAGCTGCAAAAAAAATAATGGAAATGGGACCAGCTTTTTTAGTAATAAAAAAAGGAGAGCATGGCGCACTATTGTTTCACGAAAACCATGTGTTTTTTGCACCAGCATTACCGCTTGAAGAAGTGTTTGACCCAACGGGTGCAGGAGATACCTTTGCTGGTGGCTTTGTTGGGCACCTTGCAAAAACAGGAAACATTAGCTTTGAAAATATGAAAACTGCTATTATTGTAGGTAGCGCAATGGCAAGTTTTTGTGTAGAAAAATTTGGTCCAAATAGATTAAGAGAAATTACCCAAGCCGATATTGACGACCGTATTAGCGAATTTGTACAATTGGTAAACTTTGATATTGATTTGGTATAATTTTTTATAAAATTTTATGGTAGGGTTGCTGTACTTTAAGAAGTGTTAGCAACCCTATTTTATTTTAAAGCAATTTTAATGGATATAATAGCATTAATTTTTCTTGCAATGGAAATAGGAAAACTTGCTACTACAAAAGGGTTGTCTTCAAAAAAATGGATTATAAACCTTGTGCTAGCATGGGTTTTAGGAGAGCTAATTGGAGGTTATGTAGGAATTATAATTTTTGGAAAAGAAAATTCTTTTAGCTGGTTATTGATAGCTTGGGGTGTAGCACTAACTTCCTATTTTGTAATAAAAAATCATTTACTAAAGTTTAGAAACGTATAAAACCAAAGTTTCTAACTTTGATTTTTATTTATACCAACTTAAACTAAAAAAATTGATGGGTTAAAAAATAAATATAATTGTTAGTAATATTCAAAAAACAATACTAGGATGAAAAGTTATTATATCAATATTTATCTCTTTTTTAATTGCTGCATCAATGCACTAAATTCCTTTGGAGCTTTTGCACATAACTCATACTTTTCGCCTTTTTCATTGCTAAAATTTAATTTGTAAGAATGCAACGCCAATCTTTTAATGATAGGCCTTTCTTCCTCATCATGCTTGCTTAGTTTATAATTTTTTTTCACAGAAGATATTAAAATAGGTTTTCCATCGCCATACAGAGGGTCGCAAGCAAGTGGGTGACCAATTTCTTTTGTATGCACCCTTATTTGGTGTGTACGACCAGTAAATAATTGAAAGGATACCAACGAAAATTTTGGATTACCATCTAGTACCTCATAACCTGTTTGAGATTCCTTGCCGCTACGGTGTACGACCATTGTGCCTTTTTGAGTAAGATGTTCTATAATAGGGGCATCTACTATGCCAGCCTTTTCGTTAGGCTCACCTATAACAACTCCAAGGTAAAATTTTTCTACCCTGCGCTCTTCAAACATTTTGCAGAGGTATTTATGTGTAACCTCATTTTTTGCAAAAACTACCAAGCCACTGGTATCTTTATCTAAACGATGTACCACAAAAATATTTGTGTACTTGTCTATCAAATATTCTTTTAGCGATTTTTCCGTTTGCTCCCTATCTGGTATGGTAAGTAAGCCGCTTGGTTTATTTACAGCAACAAAATCATCGTTCTCAAAAATGATGTCGTATTTATTTTTTGCCACTGCTAATATTTTATTTTAGTGCTTACTTTTTTCTTTTTTGTTACAGCAGTTTTTTTTACAACAACTGTTTTACCAGTTGCATCTTTTGGTAATAAAGCAGCAGCCTTTTTTTCAGAATGTGTTTTAAATTTTCTTGGCTGTGGTATTTTTACTTCTTTCACAAATTTTGGCTTGTCAGCATTTGCTATAGTACTTTCCAAAGCAATGGCAATTTCCTTGTCAGTAAAATCTTTCCCTTTTTTTCTATCTTCTTCTACTTCTTTTTTGGTAGCAATTATTTTATTGTTTTCATCTTTAGTAGGCAGCTTTTTCCCTCGCTTGCTTTCGTTCATATATTTTAATACCCGTATTTCTTTTTCGCTTAGATAGCGCCACTTGCCACGCTCTACATTTTTCTTTGTAAGCCCTGCGTACATTACTCTATCCAAGCCTTTTACATCATACCCAAGGCTTTCAAATATGCGACGCACAATTCTATTTCTGCCACTGTGTATTTCTATTCCAACAATTGATTTGTCTTTTGCATCTGAGTATGCAAGCGCATCTACAATTACTGGCCCATCTTCTAGTGTAAGCCCTGTAATAATTTTATCAAAATCGTTTTTAGTTAAATTTTTATCCAATTTTACTTGGTATACTTTCGTTATTTCGTAGCTAGGGTGAGATAGCTTTTGGGTAAGGTCACCATCATTGGTAAGCAATAAAACCCCCGAGGTATTTCTATCTAATCTGCCAATAGGGTAAACTCTTTCTATAGTAGCTTGGCGTATTAATTCTAGTACTGTTTTTCTACCCTGAGGGTCGTCTGTTGTGGTAATATAATCTTTTGGTTTGTTTAATAAAATGTACACCAAGTTTTTGGTTACAAAAAGTTTTTTGCCATTGTACTCTATCACATCGGTAGGTTGCACTTTGTAGCCAGGCTCGGTACATATAGTTTCATTTACTTTTACGGTATTGGTAGCTATTATTTCAATGGCATCTCTACGAGAACATATACCGCAATGTGCCAAAAATTTGTTGAGAGGCATAACTACTTCTGTTGTTGTAGCTGGTTTTTCCAGCGTTCTAAGTACAGTTTTTCCACCACCTTTTTTAGGTGCCAATACCGGTCGTCCAGAGGGTGCTTTTTCAGCAACCATTACCCCTCTTTTTATTTGTCTTGATTTATATTCTTCTGCTTTTTTGGCTTCAAAGTATGCACGCTTTTCTTTTAGTGCCTTCTTCTTTTCTTGGCGAAACTCTTCTTTTACAACGCTGTTTTTTTTGGGGTTTACAAACTTCTTAAAAGCATCTTGTGCCATAGTATGATATTTTTGCTGTTTTACAACAGTAGGTGAGGTGTAAAGGTAGTGGTTATGGGGGTTTTATATGAAACATTAAACATAAGGGAAGAAAATGATTTACATGAAGAATGTGAACCCTGCTTCAACCTTTCAACTTTCTATAATTTTACTGGCACATTATGTATAGCCGCCGAAATCTCCTTTATTAGGCTTGCATCTTTTTCAATAGCATTGCCCACTACAATTAAATCTGCACCAGCTTTGCAATTGAGGTAAGCTTTTTCAGGCGTAGTAATACCGCCACCAATAATTAACGGAACATCAATACAAGAAGCTACTTTTTCAATCATAGCTTCGTTGATGGCTCTTTTTGCGCCACTGCCTGCATCCATGTATATGAGTTTCATTCCTAGCATTTCGCCAGCCATAGCAGTACACATTGCTATTTCATTTTTATCGGATGGTAATGGAGCGGCATTGCTTATGTACGAAACGGTAGTAGGTGCGCCACCGTCTATTACCATATAACCCGTGGGCATTATTTCTAAGCCGCTTTTTTTTACAATTGGTGCAGATACTACATGCTGCCCTATGAGCAACTCTGGGTTACGACCACTTATTAGGCTAAGGTATAAAAGACCATCTGCATATTTGCTTACTTGGCTTGGGCTACCGGGGAAAAGTATTACAGGTATATCGCAACTGCGTTTAATATATTGTACACATTCATTTAGATAGCTAGATATAACAAGGCTGCCTCCCACAAAAAAATAATCCACTTTTGCATCTAGCGAAAGTTGTATTAGTTCTTCCATATTATCATCGTTCACCTTATCAGGGTCAATAAGCACCGCAAACGACTTTTTGTTTCGTTGTTTTTTTTCTGTAAGTGATTGATAAATATTGTGAGCCATAAATGCGCTTGAATTGTTGCAAAAATGCTTGTTTTTTTGTTATTACAAAAATATTAACCATAGAAATAATGCTATTGGTACAATTTGTTTTAAAATAGAAGTAATTTTACAAGTTATGTTACCCGATTTTAGTAAAGAAATAAAGTATAAAACAGCCCGTAGTGGCGGCAAAGGCGGCCAAAATGTAAACAAGGTGGAAACCATGGTAGAAGGCTATTGGCATATAAACAATTCTGCTTTTTTTAACGAAAATGAAAAATTTTTAATAAATAATAAACTTGCCAATAAAATAAATGCAGAAGGATATTTATTGGTTAAAAGCCAAACAGCTCGTACACAATTAGCAAATAAAGCGGAGGTATTGCTAAAAATAAAAGCCCATATAAAAAAAGCATTAATTATACCTGTAAAAAGAAAGCCTACTAAAATACCAAAAGCTGTTGTTAGAAAAAGACTAGAAACAAAAAAGAAAACAGCAGAAATAAAACTGGGTAGAAGAAAAATTATAGGTAATGAGTAAGAGTATTTTTACATTGGCAATAATATTTTTTGGGCTTAATGCATTTGGGCAAAAAAAGATTATAATAAAATTTGAACACATTGCAAATGGAAAAAAGATTGTACTAAATGATAGCACATACTCAAATACTTTTGGTGAAAAATACACAGTAAGTAAATTAAAATATTATGTGAGTAATATTTCTTTTGCAACTAACGATAATTTAGAAATTGATAAAAAAGTTTATTTGATAG
>JANXOQ010000418.1 GCA_025357775.1 Ferruginibacter sp.
AAAAAACGTCAAGCATATAAATATTTAATATAGAAATTATAGCTGACTTTTTTTATCTTTATGTAATTATTTAAACAGTGTACGGCTATTATTATGGTAGTATTTATTTTTAAAATAAGATAAAAAACTACAATTAATTTATTTAAAGAATATGAAAAACATTTTACTCATATTATTTTTGTTATTTAGCAAAACGTTGCTTGCTCAAAACAGATATCTAATAAAATTTAAGGATAAAGCATTTAATCCATTTTCTATAAGCAACCCCTCTGAATACCTTAGTTCGAGGTCATTACAACGTAGGGCTAGGTATAATATTATGATAGATAGCCTTGATTTACCCGTTACACCAAGGTATATTGATAGTGTAAGATTAGCAGGTGCAGTAACTATTTTAAATAGTTCAAAATGGCTTAATCAAATTACGATACGTACCACCGACCCTATGGCTTTAGCAAAAATAAATAGCTTCCCATTTGTTTTAAATTACAGTGTTATTGCTGCTCGTAACAATACAAATACCAATATTTTACTAACAAATAAAAAAATAGAAGTAGCAGGCGACCCAATAACAACAGTGCCTAATAAAGCAGCAGGTGTAGAGGATATACAAACAAATATTCTTAATTATGGTTTGGCTAACGGACAAGTAAATTTACATCAAGGGGCTTTTTTACACAACCATGGTTTTAGAGGAGAAAATATGCAAATAAGTGTATTAGATGCTGGCTTTTTTCGATATTTAAACTTACCTACTTTTGATAGCATTAATGCCAATAACCAAATAGTAAATACTTATGATTTTGTAGCAAACGAAATAAGTGTAAACGAAGATAATGCGCATGGAATGCAGTGCCTAAGCACCATTGCTGCTAACATGCCAGGCATATTTGTAGGCTCCGCTCCTAAAGCTAGTTTTTGCTTATACCGCACAGAAGATGTAGCAAGCGAAACAAAAATAGAAGAACATAACCTTGCAGCTGGCTATGAAAGGGCAGATAGCATGGGGGTAGATGTTTGTAGCGTTTCTTTAGGGTACAGTGCTTTTGATATTCCAAGCCAAAATTATACTTATGCCAATATGGATGGTAACACTACCATGAGTGCAATAGCATCAGACATTGCTGCAAAAAAAGGAATGTTACTTGCTGTAGCTGCTGGCAATGATGGCAATGGTAGTTGGCGTTATATAGCCACCCCCGCAGATGCGGATAGTGTAATGACAGTGGGAGCCACAGATACACTAGGCAATGTGGCTAACTTTAGTAGCTATGGCCCAACTAGTAATGGACGTATAAAGCCTAACATTGCCGCTACTGGCTTAAGAACCATAGTAGCCAACGCTAGCAATGGGCAACCTTCTTATGGCAATGGTACATCGTTTGCTACTCCAATTATTGCAGGGCTTACAACCTGCTTGTGGCAAGCTTTTCCAGAGTTTAATAATATGACAGTTTTAGATGCTATGCAAAAATCTGCCAACAGGTTTGCTAATCCAAATGATAGAGTTGGATATGGTATACCAAATATGAAAAAGGCATTTGTAATTTTACTAAAAAAATCTTACAAGCAAAACGTTTTAGTAGCTAACTGTGTGGCTACTTTTTCGTTAAATGTAAAATATGATAGCACTATGACTATTACTATTGAAAAAAAGCAAAACGGAGCTACAAATTATTCTGTAATAAAAACAATATTGGGTACTGGCACTTTCACAAATAAAAACATTTCATTTACTGATAATATATCAACAACTAACGAGGGTGCAGCTTTATACAGAACAAAAATTGATATAGCTATTGATACTAGTTTTTATTTAGATTCAATGGCTGTGAATGTGGTAAAGCCAAATTTTGGAGCAGATAAAACTGTAGCTAAATGTAACAATGATTTCTTAAACCTAAATTTATTATACAATACCACAAACCTCACTTTTAGCTGGACAAATAATGGAAACCTTGTTACAAATCCTACAATTGTAGCTGGTATTGGTACTTATCAAATAATAGGAAATAATACTATAGGTTGCGCTGATACTGCTTTGGTAGTAATTACAGCCAACCCCAATTTAAACCTTGGTGAAAATAAAAGTATATCTAAATGTACAGATTCGAGCATTAATTTAAACAATTTATTTACAACTACAAACCTTAGTACCATTTGGAAATTATATACAATTAATTTTACTGAAACAACTGCTGCTTTTGCCGAAGGAGATTACCAACTTATTGCATCAAATTTTTATGGATGTGCTGATACCGTTTTGGTAAAAATTAAAAATAATGCTTTGCTTTGCCCAGTGCCATCAATAAGCATAACCCCAAATCCAGTCATAGATAATGTTACCGTTTATGTTTTTAAAAACATTGCAACCAAAGTGGAAATTATAATACAAAATGTAATTGGCCAAAAATTAGTTGAGATAACAAATGAACAAAGTGTAGCACCTAAAAATTATTATATTCCAATGGGTAAATTTGCTAGTGGTACATATTTTATTTCTGTATTTGTAAATGGAAGAAATGAAGTCACAAAAAAAATTATAAAAAATTAGTTTCACAAACTAAAATATTGTTGCCTCACATATAGGTAGATAAAATTTATCAATATTGTTTGTGTAATAATGAGTGTAGATAATTTTGTTTAATTCTCTAACTTTCTTTGTATAAAATGTATCCTATCTCAAAATCAGCTATTTAAGTTTTAAGAAATCAAGAGCAGTAATACCATTATTTTCTGAAATGGAACTTTATTCATTAATTAAAACCTACTTCAAGGGCCTCTTTTTGCACTAAAACCCCTACTTTTGCACTTCATAAAAAAATAAATAATGAAAACAATTACAATTGAAGGACAACTGAGGACCGACAGCGGAAAAAAATCCACCCGCCAACTTCGCTCTCAGCAACTTGTGCCGGCTGTAATTTACGGTGGTAAAACTGAAGTAAATTTTTCTGCACCTGCCACAGCATTTAAAGGCATAGTATACACATCTGAATTTATGATGGCAGATATTAAAGTAGATGGCAATTCTTATAAATGTATTTTGAAAGATTTACAATTTCATAAAGTTTCAGATGCTTTAATACATTTAGACTTTTTAGAGCTTGTAGATGATAAAAAGGTGATAGCTACACTACCACTTAAGTATACAGGAACACCAGCCGGTGTAAAAGCGGGCGGTAAGTTGGTATTAAAAATAAAGTCTGTAAAAGTAAAAACGCTCCCAAAGTTTTTGAAAGAAAACATTGAAGTAGATATTACAAACTTGGAGCTGAATGAAAACTTACGTGTTGAGAATATTGTAGCAGAAAATATGGAGATAATGAACTCTCCACGTATTCCTATTGCATCTGTTACTATGACTCGTCAGCTTAAGCAAGAAGAAACAGCTGCTGCAAAAAAATAATATAAAAAGCAATTGTAAAAATGCCTTCCTTCAAAGAAGGCATTTTTACTTTTATGGCTAAAGTATTTTATAAATAAAAGTACTACTGCCATTACGTCGTAATAATATTTGCGGAATATTATTTGAAACATAGAGACATAAATAGAAGCGATTTATATCCTAAAAAAAATATATAATGGGATTTGATAAAAATACAATAATAGGTTTTGCTTTAATTGGTGCATTACTTATGGGAATGTTGTACATAAACAACAATAGCAAAAAAGAATACGATGCAGTGCAAAAGCACATTGCGGATTCAATAGCAGCATTAAAACCAAAAGTGGATACCACACTAGCTAAGGTTGATGCAAAAAAAACAGACTCTTTAAAAAATGCTAAGCAAACTGCTGGTTTTGTACAAGATACTGCAAAATCTAAATTGGTAATGGTAGAAAATGAAGTAATGAAAATTACTTTTAATACAAAAGGAGCACAACCAGCCATTGTAGAGCTAAAAAAGTACAAAAAGTTTGATAGCTCAAATGTAGTACTACAAAGCGGCGATTTTAATAAATTTACATACAAAATAAATACTGGAAAAGGAACTGCCGAAACAGATATTTTAAATTTTAATGCATTACCCGTTATTGTAAATGCCGATAAAAGCCAAACAATCTCTTTTAAAACGGGCGATAGTACAGGCAGTAAAGAAGTTGTACACCAATATACCCTTAGGCCAAATGATTATATGTTGGACTTAAATATTATAACAAAAGGTGCTGATTTATTTACACAAAACCAAATGAATATTTTGTGGCAAACAGAAGCTGCCCCTATAGAAAGAAATAAAAAATACGAGCTTACTCAATCTAACATTTGCTATGTAAATGGAGATGCATTTGATTTTGAACATATAGCAAAATCAGATACTAAAGTACTTAAAAATGCAGTAAACTGGGTAGCGGTGAGGCAGCAATTTTTTATTGCAGGTCTATCTGCAAAAAATAAATTTGAAAGTGCTTCTATAGATTGGAACGTACCTACAGATAGTGCTGTATTTATATTTCGCTCTATGGTAAATATGAAACTAAATGTAGCAGCTAATAGTAATACAGCTTTGCAATTTTACTATGGCCCGAGTGACTATAATGTGCTAAAAAAGTATGATAATAAAATGGAAAATATTGTACCTTATGGTACTGGTATGTTTTCTTTTGTAAAGTATATTAATCGTCATTTTTTGCTACCAGTATTTGATTTTTTACGTGGCAATATTGGAAGTATGGGTATTGTTATATTATTGGTTACATTGCTTATTAGATTAATAACTTCGCCTATTTTATATAAAAGTTACTTAAGCGGTGCTAAAATGAAAGTGCTAAAACCAGAAGTGGATGCGCTTAAATTAAAGCATACTGATAAGACTGGTACAATGGACCAACAATCTTTTAGTATGGATCAAATGAAACTTTGGAAGTCTGCGGGGGTAAGCCCATTAGGAGGTTGCTTGCCTGCATTATTGCAAATACCAATCTTTATGTCGTTATATTATTTCTTTCAAAGCAATATAGATTTAAGAGGTAAAAATTTTCTTTGGGCTAATGATTTAGCAGCATATGATTCTATTTTAAAACTTCCATTTGATGTACCGTTTTATGGAGACCATGTAAGTTTGTTTACGCTTACCGCTGTTATTACTAGTATGCTTATTTCTATTTATAGTATGAGTAGTATGCAAGATAATAGCAACCCTGTAATGAAGTATATGCCTTACATTTTCCCTGTATTATTGTTAGGTGTGTTTAATAACTTACCAGCAGCTCTTACTTGGTATTATACAATTTCTAATACTATTACTTTGTTGTTACAAATATTTATACAGAAGTATGTTATAAACCATGATAAAAT
>JANXOQ010000463.1 GCA_025357775.1 Ferruginibacter sp.
ATATTCTTTTACATTTACCTCTGATTCGTTTAGTTTTTCCGCTAACTCTTTTGCAAATAAATTGGCATTACTGTAAGCGTTTACAATTTTTCCATTTTCATAAAAATACTTGCAAGCAATGTCTAGTTTGCTATATGTAAAATAGTCACCAATTGGTTCATTTGCCAAGGCAAACAATTCTACTATATTTTGTGGTTGTGTAAATAAAGATGGTCCTGCATCAAAATGAAACCCATCTTTTTCAAATGCAGATAACTTACCGCCAGCATAACTATTTTTTTCGTAAACTGATACTGAAAACCCTTGTATTGCAAGCCTGATAGCTGTTGCTATACCCGCAACACCACTTCCTATAATTATAACTTTTTTATTAATTTTATTACTCATAAAGAATTAAACGAACTACGCAATCCTGCTTTTACCAATATTACTGCTTTAAAAGTATTGCTAATTCTTACCCTATTTTGCAATAATAAAGCAGGCTCAGCACTCTTTATTTTTTTAAATAAAGTAAGATAATATTTATAGGCAACATATACTCCAAACCGTGCCTTATTTGGCAACATTACTATTCCTTCGTAAGCATTCTTTAAATCTTTGGCAATATCATTTTCAATAATTTTTTTGTCTGTTTCGTTAAAATTTTTAAAATTTACACCAGGAAAATAGGTTCTATTTAACTGCTCATGGTCTGCTTTTAAATCTCTCAAAAAATTTACTTTTTGAAAAGCCGCCCCAAGACTTTGTGCAGACGGCCTAAGTTTTTCATACTCTACTTTATCACCATTGCAAAATACATATAAGCACATAAGTCCCACTACTTCTGCACTTCCATAAATGTAGGTGCTATATGCAGAAGCGTCATATTGTTTTTCGCTTAAATCCATTTCCATGCTATAAAAAAATGCCTCTATCAAAGCATGGTCTATGTTATATTTATTTACCGTTATTTGAAAACTATGCAAAATTGGATTTAAACTTATTTTTCTTTCAATAGACTCGTAAGTTTCTTTTTTAAATTCGGCCAATAAATTTGCTTTGTCAAAGCCATGAAATGTATCTACAATTTCATCTGCAAAGCGAACGAAACCATATATGTCATACACAGGCATTCGAAGATCAATATGCAGCATACGAATAGCACTGCTAAATGATGTAGAGTATCGCTCCGCAGTTATTTTGCTGCACTCGTGGCTTACTGTGTGAAATAATTCTATCATTTAATATTTGCTTATAAGTTTTTTTGCTTTTATTTTTTTATTTGTATTTTTCTAGTTCTCATTATTTTGCTGAAGTGTCATCAATGGTTTTCATTGAAAAAATGGTGATTGGTTTTGCTCAGAAAAACATTTGCAAAACCTACATTCATTGAGAATAAACACAAAATTTACAAACTACTTCAACCCCACAAACGATTTTCAACAACCTTCAATTTTCAACAAGTTTCAACGTTAATTATTGAATTCTTTTACCAGCTGCGCAGCTACCACCTCACCACTAATTAAGGATGGAGGAACACCTGGCCCAGGCACCGTTAATTGCCCTGCATAATACAAGTTAGCAACTTTTTTACTCTTAAGCGATGGTTTTAATATTGCTGTTTGCATTAAAGTGTTTGCTAACCCATAAGCATTACCCTTAAAAGCGTTGTGATCACTAACAAAATCAGATACGGAGTAGGAACGTTTATAGATTATTGCATCTGCTATACGGTTGTTAGTTTGTTGCTCAAATCTACTTAGAATTTTATTAAAATATTCGTCCCTTAGTTTTTCATCATCCCCTACAAGCCCCGCTGCTACTGGTATAAGAAAAAAAAGATTTTCCGCACCAATAGGAGCAACTTTGTTATCTGTTACAGAAGATGCACATACATAAAACAAGGGCTCTGTAGGCCACATAGGTGTATTATATATTTCTTTGCCATGCTTATCAAAATCTACATCAAAAAACAAGGAGTGATGCTCCACATTTTTTAATTTTTTATTTAAACCAACGTAGTATAATAAGCAAGAAGGAGCCATTACTCTTTTATCCCAATATGTTTTTGTATAGCTTCTATACTTTTCTTCTAATAATATTGTTTCTGTAAAATGATAATCTGCTGCAGAAATTATAGCATCAGCAAAAAATATTTCATCCCCTTTTGATGAGGTGGTAGTTACAGATACCGCTTTGCCGTTTTCAACATTTATTTGCTTTACATTTTGCCCAAAATGTGTTTTAACACTTAGTTCTGTAGCCAATTTATGCATAGATGTAGCCACTGTATTTAACCCACCTTCTGGATACCAAGTGCCAAGTTTTATATCTGCATAATTCATTAAACTGTACAAAGCTGGTATATTTTGTGGCAATGCTCCTAAAAATAAAACAGGAAATTCTATTAACTGCACAAGTTGTGGATGCTTAAAATATTTACCAATATGCTTTTTCATATTCGTAAAAACATCTAGCTTTAAAACACCTTTTGCCAGCTCAATATCTGCAAATTCCAACACAGATAAGCTAGGTTTAAAAACTAACTTTTTTACCCCTACTTCATATTTGTACAACGCTTCTTCTAAAAATTTATCTAATTTTTCGCCACTACCTTTTTCAATACTTTCAAATAATTTTTTTAGAGCTAAATAATCTGCTGGAATATCAATTTTATTTTTTGGATAATAAACAGAATAAGAAGGGTCAAGCCTTTTGAGAGAATAGTAGTCAGAAACTTTTTTACCAAAACAGCCAAAGTAGCGTTCAAAAACATCGGGCATCCAATACCAACTTGGGCCCATGTCAAAAGTAAAACCTTGTACTTCAAATTTTTGTGCACGCCCTCCGGGCTGCATATGTTTTTCAAGCAAGGTAACATCCCATCCTGCTTTAGCCATAAAACTGGCGGCTGATAAACCAGCAAAACCACTGCCAATTACTATTACTTTCTTCATTAAACTAAAATACGTGTATACATTATTGTAAGATGCAAAATTAAGAAATTTGAAATTGATAAATTAACTGTAGTTTAAGTATTAAAAAATTTGATTCATAGTACCTACTTATCCAGTTATAGAATTATTTAACTATAAAGATTAAACTTTATGCGAAGATGGATATTTAACATTAAACAAAATGTGAAAAATTAAAATTTTTGCAGTGTCACACTTTGAAGCAATAAGATTGACAATAAATAAAAAAAGTACTTGGGATAAAAGTGAAGCATCTGATAAATGTATCGTTAACAGATAGTGCAAAAAGTACCTTTGTTGTTGCGGAGGTAATAAGAATAAAATATAAAGAAAGAGACAGTATCGCAGACACTTTTGTGTGACCAGATAATGAAAAACTATTTGTAAGTGCACCAGTTAGGGCTTGGCGTTTTAGGGGGATTTGAAAGTCTTCTGCCCAGAACCGAAGCTGATTGAAAAATAAATGTAGAGAATAAATTACAAATGCTCATTAGTAATTCTTCTGCCCGAACCAAAACTGGGATAGGCACAAATGTTCATTGCTATTTCTTCAGCCCAACTTGCACAAAACCCCGTGTCAGAGGCAGTATTATTTGTTTTTGTTGAGTACTTCTTCTATTTGATTGTAGATTTTGATTAATTTTTTATAGGCTGGGTTGTCTGTATGAAACAAAAATGAAGTATACAGCTTTTGAATATTTTGTGCATCAATTTGTACAGTTATAATGTTGTCAATTTTCGTAACATGACTTTTGTGTTCAGACTTTTTATACCATCTATCAAAAATTTTATGTCTTTGGATTTCCTTTTCATTGTCGTCAGAGCAAACGTAAATCAATGAATTTTCAACTTTTTGAAAGAAACGTTCAATAATGTCTTCGATAGTTTTAGAAACCTTGGCGTCATAAGACTCCACTTCGTCAGTAGCTTTTTCAATAACAAACTGAAAAATATTTGGTATCTCTTCTCCAAAAATTGTAGAGAATGTCTCGTCAACAATAAATGCTACCCGATATAAAATAAGGTTCTTTGTCGTGAAGTTGTAGGTATTCGTTATGTCGTCAAAAACATAATTATAATGGTTTTGCAAACTTAATACCCTTTTTAGTTAATGTTTGTATTGGTATTTTTCCTTTGATGTATGAACGCACAAATTGCTTGTCAGTCAATATTTTAGCGACTGATTTTAGGATAGTCTTTTTAGAGATACTTTCATTCTTCATATGCTGTAAAGTTACAAATTCAAGCTTAAAATTTCATATTTTTTTTGTCTTAGCAGATGGTTGATGGTTTGGCGGAAATATTGCCACTAACAAGAGAATTAACGTATTTAGTAGTTATACCAACTTAAAATATACTTAAGTATAATATTTTACACACAAGTGTAAAACTTTTTTCGATGAAGTAAATTGTTATTGTAATAGTAAAGAAAATTAGTTAAAAATTAATGCATCCGCAATTTTTCTATCATTACTCAATTTGGGTATTTTATTTTGTCCACCAAGCTTTCCTATGCTTTTCATATAATTTTTAAAACCGTGTTGTGGCACTACGGTTACTTTCAATTTTTTTAAAATATTTCCTTTTATTAAATCATCATAATATACATTTATTGTACGCATCGCATTGTCAAGCTTTTTTGAAAATATATCCATATTTTTTGGCTCATTTTCAAATTCTATAAACCATTCATGATAACTTTTTCCTGCATCATTAGATACATACGGAGCTACTGTAAATTCATTTATTCGAATATTTTCTTCCGAAGTTATTTGCAAAATTGCTGCTTCCACTTCTTCAACAATTACATGCTCACCAAATGCAGAAATATAATGTTTTGTACGACCAGTTACTACTATTCTATAGGGACTTGTAGATACAAATTTTATTGTATCACCAATATTATATGCCCATAAACCTGCATTACTGCTAATTATCAACGCATAATTTTCACCAATCACCACTTCTTTTAA
This sequence comes from Ferruginibacter sp., assembly GCA_025357775.1. Taxonomy (GTDB): domain Bacteria; phylum Bacteroidota; class Bacteroidia; order Chitinophagales; family Chitinophagaceae; genus Ferruginibacter. Next base: position 4,928 of record JANXOQ010000463.1, read on the forward strand.
TGTTAATCGTTTCGGGTTTTCTTTGCCCAATTCATCTACAAATACAAATTCAAAAAATATTCCACTACTTGTATTTAAAAGCATTCCTTTTTCTTTTAACGAATCTTGAAAAGCAAAAAAACCTTCGCTTGCAGGAAATAATTCTACTGTATCAATTTCTCTTCCTATACTTTCTATAAGTTTTGCTTTGTATGGCTCATAGTTTACACCACCTTGCACCATTACACAAAAGTTTGGAAACAACTCTCCTATTTTTTTGCCAGATTTTTCTTGCAATTTATCAAAATACATTTGCACCCAAGGTGGTATACCACTTATGAGCGTCATATTTTCATTTATCGTTTCTACTACTATTTTTTCTAGCTTTTCTTCCCACTCTTCTATACAATTTGTTTCAAAAGAGGGCAATTGATTTGCACGCAAATATTTAGGTATATGATGATTTACAATTCCGCTTAAGCGACCAGTTGGTATGCCACCTACTCTTTCAAGCGTGGGTGAGCCGCTTAAAAAAATTACTCTACCATCAGCAAATTTTACATTCCCACTTTCTACCATGTAGCAAAGCAATGCATTTCTTGCACCATTTATGTGGTTAGCAATAGAATCTTTGGTAATTGGTATATATTTTACACCACTAGTAGTACCACTTGTTTTTGCAAAATAAATAGGCAATCCTTTCCACAAAACATTTTGTTTACCTTCTTTAATTTTTTCTATATAAGGTTTTATTGCTTCATAATCTCTTATGGGTACTTGCTTGCAATAATCTTGATGGGTTTTAATTGTTTCAAAATTATGGTCTACCCCAAATACAGTTTTGGAGGCTGTTTTTATAAGCATAGCAAATATTTGCTCTTGGTCAGCCACGGCATTAGCCATGTTTTTTTTTATTTGCTTATATATAAAGTTGGCAAATGGTTTTGCCAATAATGATTTTAATGTCATGTATGCAATTTGTATAATTTTACTACAGCTAAGCTTACCGTTTAAAAAAATTACAATTTAATTATGAGTTTATACAAACTACTTTAACCCAAAAATTATTTCTCTTTTTTGCTAAGTAAGCTATAAAACGTTTTCTCAAAAATGCAAGTGTGAAAAAAATGCTCCGCATTTAAAAAAAACTCCCAAACTTTAAACCTATAAATATAAACCTTCAATTTTTATCTCACTTACAATCCCCACATGGCCAATTGGTATCTAAGTCTATACAAGTTACAACGGTTACACTATTTTCGTTTGGTGCAAATACTATACGTACATGCTGCCCATCATGGGTAACACCTTCAAGCGGGTATGTAACACCTTTTTCACTTTCTTGCTCTTTTGCAAAATTAATTTCTCCTTTTTGCAAAATTTCTTTTACTTCACTTTCATCAATATGCCTACACTCCATTCTACATTTAGCATGGCGACTATAATTTATCGTCTTGTTTCCTCCACGTAGTTGCGTGTAGGCATCTGTTGCATTATTTACTGTTACACGATTTGTTAT
>JANXOQ010000038.1 GCA_025357775.1 Ferruginibacter sp.
GTTTTAGAATCGTGTAGTGTTTCGGTAAAATTTAATGCCCCAACTACTACACCTGTTTGTTGACAAATAGCAATAGATACTTTGCTGCCAAACTCAAATTTTTTATGTGCTTTCCCTTTAGCATAACATTTTACATCAGGCTCATGCAAGCTATAAATTTTATTAGGACTGTCTCGTTTTTGTGCTAGTACTTTTTGGAACAACTCAATATCAACGCCATAGTGTAAAGTCTGCATTGGACTTAACTTTCGTTCTACATCCCTTACCAGCCTACCTGCAATAGTTTTTACTCTTTTGTTTGCCTTTCTAGCTAGCTTATATCCATTTTTTCTTTTCTTAAAGCGTTGTATTTGGCTTAATTTTTTTAACTCTTTCCCATAAGTTTGATGTAGTACAATACCTGCATCTGCTGCAATAGAGATAGTTTTTGTTATAATCTTTTTATACAATTTATCATCGGTAGGATAGGTAATATTTTTCTCTTGAACGGTCGTATCTAAGCTAATGGTTTCACCAAAATTATCCTCGTCATTTGTTCTGTTTAAATCAATACTTTCTTTTAAAATAAGCTGCATACCTTCTTCCCCAATTCGTTTTCTAAATGCCACCAATTCTGTTGAACTACAGGGTACTGTTGAACGATAAAATTGTTCTCCACCAAGGTATTGGTAGTATACATTTTCACTCCACTGTTCTACTAGGTTTTCGTCGCTTAAATTACGTACATATTTTAATATTAACAGCGATACCATTAATCGAATGGGCTTGGATGGGGCTCCCATTTTATCGCTATAATATTTAGAAAAACTATCCTCAAAAACTACCCAATTAATACGGGTGGCTAAAATGTATAGGGGATGTTTTTGATCTAGTTGGTCAACCAAGCTATGGAACATACCTGCTTGGTTGCTGTACTTTTGTTTGCCTATCATAAACAAAACTTACAGTTTTTTTGCATATTTCCAATTTCTCGGTAGTTTATTTTACAAAATTCTGCTAAAGAATACAGCAAATACAACTGTAGGGTACTTTTTGAGGGACGACTAACTATTTTGGCTACATTGTCTAATTTAATTTTACCTAGTTTAAATGAATTCTTCAGTATATCTAACATAAAAATGCCCCCAAAAGTTTTTGAGGGCATTTTTATTTAATTCACGAATAATTAAATCATTTTTTTGTTATTCTAATATCAATTCTTCTATTTTGAGCCATGTGTTCTTTAGTATCATTGGCTGCAACAGGGTGTTGAGGACCATAACCTTCCGCTTCAACTCTGTCAGCAGCAATACCAAGTTTTATTAAGGCAGCTTTTGCAGCCTCAGCTCTTTGTTGGCTAAGTGTTACATTTTTTGTGCTATCACCAGAGTTATCAGTGTAGCCCCCCATTTTCACACTCATATTATTATAGCATGTAAGCATTGTTGCAAGCGTTTCCAATGTTTTTTCAGAACCAGCTTTTAGCTTGCTGCTGCCATTTTCAAAGTAAACATTTTGCAATGTATACCAATCTGTTTTAGCCAACATACTTGTATCGTCTGCTTTTATTTTTTCATGCAGTCTAAATAAATCGCTGCCATTAGCCAATGTTATTTTAGCATCATTAGGTAAGTCAATAACCTGTGGTGTACCTAAAGCATATTCAAAATCACCAGCTGCATTTACAGTACCTTTTAGAGAAGCAACAGTAGTAGCAGCACCTTCAGTAGCTTTTGCATCTTTTAACAAATCACTTGTTTCAGAAACTACAGTAACAGCAGCTGTCTTACCAGTAGTCATCTTCATTAATGTTTCCATTTGTGCTTTTCTACCAGCTTCTATTTTACCAGCATGCAATTTAGCAAGCGTAGGAGCTATAACCAAACTTACAATACTCATCAATTTAATCAAAATATTCATCGATGGTCCAGATGTATCTTTAAAGGGGTCACCCACAGTATCACCAGTTACAGAAGCCTTGTGTGGTTCTGATTTTTTGTAATACATTTCACCATTTATTTCTACACCTTTTTCAAAAGATTTTTTTGCATTATCCCATGCACCTCCAGCGTTATTTTGGAATATTCCCATCAATACACCACATACGGTAGCGCCTGCAAGGAAACCACCCAACACTTCTGGGCCAAAAATAAATCCAATAATTATAGGAGATAAAATAGCAATAGCACCAGGCAACATCATTTTCTTTAACGATGCTTCTGTAGAAATGGCTACACATTTATCGTATTCAGGTTTGCCAGTACCTTCCATTATACCAGGTATAGTTCTAAATTGACGACGAACTTCTTCCACCATTGCCATAGCAGCTTCGCCAACGGCTTTAATAGCCAACGATGAAAATATAAACGGTATCATACCACCCACAAATAAACCAGCTAACACATCAGCATGATAAATATCTATACCATCAATTTTTGCAATACCAACAAACGCAGCAAACAAAGCTAGTGCAGTTAATGCCGCAGAAGCTATCGCAAAACCTTTACCAGAAGCAGCAGTAGTATTACCAACAGCATCCAAAATGTCTGTTTTCTCACGTACATCAGCGGGTAACTCACTCATTTCTGCAATACCTCCAGCATTATCCGCAATAGGGCCAAACGCATCTATTGCCAATTGCATGGCTGTAGTAGCCATCATACCCGCAGCTGCAATAGCCACACCGTACAAGCCTGCAAAATAATATGAACCATAAATACCAGCAGCCAACACTAATATAGGAAGTAATGTACTTTCCATACCCACAGCCAAACCACCTATAATGTTTGTAGCATGCCCAGTAGCACTTTGGCGAATAATACTCATTACCGGTCGCTTACCCATTGCTGTGTAATATTCTGTAATGATACTCATCAATGCACCTACAATAAGTCCTACCATTATTGCACCAAAAACTTTATTTGGCGTAAAAGTAAATCCACGCAATACCATTGTTTCAGGCATTAAAAATTGTACTAAAAAGTAACAACCAATTGCCGTCAATATCATCGAACCCCAATTACCCATGTTCAATGCATTTTGTACTTTATGTGTGCTCAAACCTGCGCTATCACTTATGCGTACGAAAAACGTACCTATAATAGATAATATAATACCCATAGCAGCAATAAGCATTGGCAATAAAATAGGAGCAAACCCTCCAAAATTATCAACACCACTACTAATCGTTTCTCTACCCAATACCATTGTTGCCAATACTGTTGCAACGTACGAACCAAATAAATCGGCACCCATACCAGCTACATCACCTACATTATCACCCACATTATCTGCAATGGTTGCAGGATTACGAGGGTCATCTTCTGGTATACCAGCTTCCACTTTACCTACAAGGTCAGCACCCACATCGGCAGCTTTTGTATATATACCACCACCAACACGAGCAAACAATGCTATAGACTCAGCACCTAAAGAAAAGCCAGTTAATATTTCAATCGTACGCTCCATTTCTTCACTGTTTACAGCAGCTCCAGGCGCAAAAACCATCTTTAAAATTATATATAATCCACCTAAGCCTAATACCGCCAAACCTGCAACGCCAATACCCATTACGCTACCGCCAGTAAACGATACAGACAATGCTTTGCTTAGACTCGTACGTGCTGCTTGTGCAGTACGTACATTGGCTTTTGTAGCAATCTTCATACCTACAAAACCTGCCAATGCGCTAAAAAATGCACCCAATATAAATGCAAAA
>JANXOQ010000058.1 GCA_025357775.1 Ferruginibacter sp.
AACTCATTTCAAAAACCCACACACCTGTAGATGATAAAAAACGTTTTATTCCTTGTACAAATTCAACAGGGTTTTCTAAATCGTAAAACATAGCAATGGACGTAATTACATCAAGCTTTTTCCCTTCCAATACTTTAAACAATTCTTCTGAAGGAAAAATATCTTGCACTACAGTGGCATCTTTTACCTCCTGTGCAACATCGCTAGGGTCGCAACCATATTTTACAAAGTTGCTTGGGTAGTAGCCTAATAATGTACCATCGTTACAACCTATATCAAGCACATTAGGAAATTTAGTATCACCAACCGTATTTACAACACTGCTTACAATATCTTTTAAATGGTTGCGCATAGTATCGTTTGTACCACTTCTATACCAGTAAGCCGCATACAAAATTTCTGGTGGTACTGAGTGTTCCATTTGCAATAAGCCACAAGCATTTTCATCAGCTTCTGGGTTACAACGTACAAGCGTACAATCAATTTTGCGAAGGCTTGGCATTTCTTTACCTGGCTTTATAAAACTGCCTTGCAAATATTGTGGGCCAAGGTCTATAACCTTTTTTAAAGATGTGGAGCCGCAAACACGGCAAGTATTTCTTTTACGAATGTGCATTTTAAATTGTTGTAGTGATAAATTGTTTTATTGTTTTTTATTGTAGCTAATAAGAAGTTTTAATTATTTTTTGGCTTTATTAATAGTATCAACTTTTCGTTTAAGGCATCTATACAATTATTTCTTTCCAAATTAAGCAAAGCCAATTGCTTTACTACTTTATCTTTTTCCTCAATAGGCACTTTTTCAAATTCGTAAACTTTTTCTTGCTCATGCCATAATTTACAGTTTACATTGGCCAGTTGTAAAAATACCTCTCCAAAATTTCCTTTTACTGCTTCGACAATATTCCCTTCTTTTTTAAATACTTTATTGGCAGCAAAACTCATTCGCTCTGGCAAAATTTTTCCCTCAATTGCATCTGCAATATATTCATCAATTTCTTGCTGCAGTTGTAAAGATTGACCAACTAAACTTGCAAGTCTATTTTCGTCTTCAGTATGAAACTGTTTTAACTGTACTATGGTTAGTTTATCGCATAGCATGCCCAATGTTTCAGCCATAAAATTTTTAGTTTTGTATCGTAGCAAAAATAGTAATTGGAAGTGACAATTTACTATATCAAAATTATTTGCAATTTATTTTATGCTCTTAATTTTAATCAAAAATGTTAGATTTTATTACAGTAGTGGGAGTAGCTTTGGATGATAAATTTAAATTGCCAAAAATTATTGTGGATGTTATTAGCGTTGTAACACATCCAAATTTAAAAGCAGCTCTAGCAAGTTGAAAAAGATTTTCTGTTTGTGAAGAATAAGCAAATAATTAATTGATTTAAAAACTATCATCAAATTCGTTAAAAAATAAAATTCCATATTTTATTATTTCCACATATTTATAGCAAAAGCATTTGTTGTGCTGTAGGGTCTTGTTTTACAGTAATAGTTGCTATGTTTTACTGGTAATTGAACAATCATTAACGACCTAGCATTTGCCGTTGGTACTCCATTCAATATTACATTTATTGCTATAGCAGCTTCATTTTGGTAGCTTGAAAGAATATACAAACTAGCTAAACTTATTAATTACCTGTTTTAAAGATAATTCGTTTGCAAAATTTGATGCTTTTGTAAAAATATTTTTTATTTTGATTAGAAACTTACAAAAGGTATAATAAACTTGGTTAACATAAGTATAAATATAATAATCTTAGCAGTAAAAATACTTATTTAGAAATAGCATCCTTATCTTTAAAAATTATCTATAAAATTTTATGGCTACAATAAGAAAGCAAAGTATAAAAGGAACAATATGGGTATATACTGGCTTTGCAATTGGTGCATTAATCACTTATTTATTTACAAATAAAGTTTGGTTTAAGACAGAAGAATATGGCCTTACGAGATCTTTGCTAGATATTGGTATTTTATTATATTCCTTTTCTTCTATCGGCACTACATTTTATTTATACAAATTTTTTCCATATTACAAAGACAATTTAGCTAATAAAGACAATGATTTATTAGGGCAAGCATTGAAAATTTCAACTATTGGGTTTGCTTTTACTATACTTATACTTTATACAATAGAACCTATTATTGTTAGAAAATTTGGTACAAACGCCTCTTTATTGGTTGAGTATTTTTACATGATAATACCAATTGGGTTTTTTTATTTAATGTATAATTTATTAGAGGCATATTCTTATGGTTTTTCAAAGGGGGTAACTACCAATTTTTTAAAAGAAACCGCTTTACGATGTTATACGCTTTGCTTAATAATTTTAAAAG
>JANXOQ010000063.1 GCA_025357775.1 Ferruginibacter sp.
TAAAAGAAGATGCTTCTGGTGCAGAAGGGCCACCAATAAATTGCTTTTGCGCAGCTAAAGCTGCTCTAGCCGTTTTAATAGACAGCTTAGATAGTTTATGACTAAATGTATTTCCTAAATCTTTACGATTTAGTTTTTTTACTGCATTTGGCGAATTTGTATTTTTTGAAAAACTATTAGAACCATAGCTAGAATAGTTTCTATAGTTGTTATAATTATTATTTCCCATGGCCATCGTCATGTTACTCCATAGTAACTGTGTATAAAAAACCAATACCATTATCCATGCAGAATGGCTTTTGTATTTATTTGATAGTATCTGTATCATATAGTAATTCTATTATTTTTTGTTAGTACTAAATATTAGTGTATGCGTTTTATTTTCTATGTCTGTAATGGAGCATTTGTATAAATTATTTTGTTCAAAATTTCCTGAAATGTCTAGGTCAAAATAGTTATCTCCAGCGACCACTTGTTTGGTAATTTTTTTTATAACATTCGCTTCCTTGTCCAAAAATATGAAAGTGCCAGAGTAGTTATTGCTCGAATAAAATCTAACATGCAATACATTTCCGATATTTTTATAAACCCCAACTACATTGTCATCTAATAAAAAATATGTATCACTTTCATTTAGTTTTTGTTGTTCAGTTGGTTTTACCATGAACGTCCACACTTCCGTTTTAGCAGCATAACTCAATCCATTTTTTGCCACTACTTGCCAAGCGTACGTTTTACCTGTTTCCAGTTTTGCAAAACTACTGGCATACGTTTCGTATGGTTGATTTATATTGGTTCTGCTGTAAATGGGTGTGTTATATTGTATGGCTTCACTAGCATTTTGCCCTGGCAATAATACTGTTACCAATAAATCATAACTAAGGTTATTAAACATATCAAAAGGTGCTGGCGGCATCCAACTAAATTGTGGATACGGTGTTTGTATTTCCGACTTATCTGCAGGAGTATTTAGTAGTGGTGGGCTTAGTGGATCAATATTTATGCTAACACAATCTTCCCCAAGTGCATCCAAAGTTTCATCATTCTTCACAAGTCTGTAGCAAGCTACATAATTGCCCATTGGTATATTTGTTCTTGATAATTCTTGTACATTGTAATTGTATAAAACAGGTTGCACATCTTTACTTTGAATAATTTTCACTCCTTTACCTAAAAGTATGTTTCCTGTACTTGCAGATAGTACAATTTGCCCTGTTACAGCATCTTGCATGTTCATTTTTATACTCACATCTAGCACATCTGCTTTATTGTTTGTTATTACCAAATTCCAAAGCTGGTCTTTTTGTACCAACCCCGCAGGCGGCAATTGTGCATTAATAGTTACCTGCGCTTTTGTAAAAAAAGGAGTTACACATAATGCTAAAAAAAATATTTTCTTTATCATAATTAAAAATATTTGTACCAAGATACTCTGCCAATTTCTACAGAGTATAATGATTGGTATATTGTTGGCAAATAAGATTTTTCGTATTGAAATTGAATACTTCCAAATTGTTTAAAATCGGCTGATAATTGTACTCTTTCTCCCCAATAATTATTCCCTCCGCTTACACCATTAAATTTCAAACCTGCACCTATTTTCAACCAATCTTTCATCGCATAGTCTGCAGATGTTTCCAATGTATGATACTCCAGTTCGGGTTGTTTTGTATAAGCGCCACCTGCTTGTAATTGTAGTTTTCTAAAAACAGCTG
>JANXOQ010000083.1 GCA_025357775.1 Ferruginibacter sp.
GGCGGCGCAGCTTGCGGCGACCGTCACAGCTTTGCGCATTCCCCTCTATTTCTTCTGGTCACTGCATTTGCCTGACTTGGCCATTTCAAGCTGAGCAACATCTTGAACTTTTACATTATCACGTTCTTGTAATGTAATTGAATGTCCATTTTGTTTTGTAGAATAAAAATCAAGAGGAGCTTGATTTTTACTTCTTCCTTCGGTGTAAGTACCAATTTTTTTTTCAGATTTTCCAAATATTTTGCTTACCCTTTCAGCAGTTTTTGGATTTGTTGTTCTTCCATAAAATTGATTACCTAAATTACTTAAGATACTATCAGTTTTTTCTTCTCCATATTTGTCAATTATTTGTGAAATATCTTGAGCACAAAAAACAGTTGCAACTTTATTGCTTCTAACAGTTGCTGGGATCTGTTCAAACTTTGGTAAATAAACCGTTGGAGCTTCGTCTAATATAATGATACTTTTTTGGTCGTTTACTTGGTTTAATTGCTTTGCAACCGAAGTTAAAATTAATCCAATTAAAGGGCTAAATGTATCGCTCAAAGTTGGCTCATTACCCACTACAATAAAACCTGGCTTATCACTTAAATTAGTCCTTATTTCAACCTCATTACCTGATAAAACCCAAAATATTTCTGGAGTGCTGAGATTAGCAAGTAATACTTGTAGTGTTGCCAAAATACCTGCAGTTTGATTACTTGCTTTACGCTCTAATGATTCTACGATAGGGCTAATCATATCTGCACATTGGTCATTTTTTTTAAGCATATTCATAAGTTCGTCTGTTCGTCGGGCCAAGAGCAGGCCAATTACATGGGGGAATGTGCAATATTGAGGCTGCTCCTCCCTTAAATACCAAATTACAGCAGTAAGTAAGGCTTCGGTATTTCTGCTCCAAAAATCGGGTTTTCTTATCGTTTCAGGCATCAAATTATTTACTATAGCAATTGCAAGCTCTCTTGCATGGTTTGAAGTAGTAATATACTTTGGTGCTATTGGGTTTATTCTGTTTGAATAATTTACATCTGTAAAATTTACATAACTAATTTTAATGTTGGTTTCCTTGTAAGCATTGCATACATGATTTGCAAGTGATGGAAATTTAAAATCGTATAACACGCCTGTAAAATTGTTATCTGCACAGTCATAGATAATTGGCTCAATAAAACTTTTACTTTTACCACTCCCTGCTCCACCAGAAATAAAAATCCCTGCATACGGATTAGGAATAAATATTGAATTGTAAATTTTTATACCGTCACTAGAATTATTATTGTTTTTATCTTTTGCATTTTGCTTTTTATCAATATTAAATACACCTGATTTCATTTTTATTTCATCAATAACTTTTAACTTTCTATACCATTTATTTAATAGTAAAAGAACTATAAATATTGAAAATATTTTGAATGCAAAAAGTGTAATTAAAAATGGGATTTCCTTGTTTTCTTTAGCTGATTTACCGAGCAATGATATTTCTGAAATTTAATTTTTGAATTTGATTA
>JANXOQ010000088.1 GCA_025357775.1 Ferruginibacter sp.
TTTTTACTCATAAAATAATTTGGGTAGGTATTTCTTAATTGTCTTACACTTTTATTACTTTTTACCAAGTGGGTAAGAAAGAGTGCAATACCGATTAACGCATCACGTCCATAATGTAAATCTGGAACTATTATACCACCATTTCCCTCTCCACCAATTACCGCATTATTTGTTTTCATTTTATTTACCACATTTACTTCACCAACGGCACTAGCAAAATAATTACCACCATGCTTTACAGTAACATCTCTTAATGCTTGTGTGCTACTCATATTACTTACACTATTTCCTTTCTGCAAGCCTAGCATGTAATCTGCAACTGACACTAATGTATATTCTTCGCCAAACATTGTACCATCTTCGCATACAAAGCAAAGCCTGTCCACATCTGGGTCTACTGCTATACCCAAGTGCGCTTTTTGTCTTACTACTTCTCTGCTAAGGTCTACCAAGTTTTCTGGCAAAGGTTCGGGGTTGTGTGCAAAATCACCAGTAATTTCTCCATGTATAATAGTATAGTTTTTTACACCAAGCTTATCCAGTAATGCAGGCACAGCAATTGCACCTGTGCTATTTACCACATCAACTACAATATTAAGATTGGCAGCTTCTATAGCTTTTACATCTACATATTTGTATCCAATTATTTTTGCAATATGTTCATCTAAAGTTGTATTATCAATAAGTAAACTACCAAGATTTTCTACAGTTGCAAATTCAAAGTTTTCGTTTTTTGCTATGTCTAAAATTATTTCACCTTCTGCTCCGCTAATAAACTCACCTTTGTCATTTAGTAATTTTAATGCATTCCATTCTTTTGGATTATGGCTTGCAGTAAGAATAATACCACCATCCGCTTTTAAAGAAACCACCGCCATTTCTACGGTTGGAGTGGTGCTTAAATCTGTGTCTATTACATCTATACCCAGTGCGTTTAGCGTAGATGCTACAATATTACTTACCATCTTTCCGCTTATCCGACCATCCCTTCCAATTACTACTTTCTTGTTTTTTGTGGTATTGTTTTGGGTTTTTAACCAAGTACCATAGGCTGCCGCAAATTTTACTATATCTAATGGTGTAAGATTGTTATCTGGTTTGCCTCCAATGGTTCCTCTTATTCCGGAAATACTTTTTATTAGTGCCATGCTGTTTGCCTTATTTTTAGGAATGCAAATGTACAAAATAGAAATTTGCCTTTACTTCTAAAATTGTGAATACCATATTTAGGAGCCAATTATTTTAATATTTATTAAAAGTTTTATAAGTTTTAAATAAAAAAAGTTGTCTAAAATTTTTATTTTTAGTTGTAGTTAAAATTTATCGTTGTCTACTTTTAATAAAAAACAACAAAACGCTTAAATGCATAATGTTATGATATTCAATTTAGAATAAATAAATTTCAAATTAATATTTAGCATTTTTAACAAAATTAAAAAATCTATCAATTTTTTGCTTAATAGTCTTACATTTGCAATCCAAAATTCGGGTTCGTTATGTTAGCAATAGTAAAAATAGCAGGTCAGCAATTTAAAGTAAAGGCAGGAGACAGCTTGTATGTACCTCACATAGAAGGTAAGACTGGTGATTCAGTAGAATTCTCAGATGTATTATTAACTTCTAGCGGTAGTGATGCAGTGCTAGGTAGTAAAGTAGTAGTAACTGCGGAAATACTGAATGATTTAGTAAAAGGTGAAAAAGTAATTGCCTTTAAAATGAAAAGAAGAAAAGGTTTCCGTAAAAAGCACGGACATCGTACGCAGTATACTCACTTAAAGGTAACTGCAATCGCTTAGTTAATTGATTGGTTTTTGTTAATTTCTTAAATTGACAATACTGATTTTTAAATATTAACGAATAAATATTAAATAAAAAAACATGGCACATAAGAAAGGTGAAGGTTCCGTAAAAAACGGTCGTGATTCACAAGCAAAACGATTAGGTGTAAAAATATTTGGTGGACAAGCAGCAATTGCAGGTAATATCATTATTCGTCAGCGTGGCACACAATATCATCCAGGAAAAAATGTAGGTCTCGGTAGAGACTTTACTATTTTTGCTATGAAAGATGGTTTGGTAGAGTTTAGGAAAACAAAAGGAGATAAAACTTTTGTTTCTGTAACTGCTTTAGAAGCAACTGTATAAATTATTTTAAATTTTTTTTTTGGTAATTAGAAAATTCTGTTTACTTTTAAATATTATTACTAACCATAATTAAATTTAAACAAAATGGCAACAGCAAAAAAAGCAGCTCCTAAAAAAGCAGCAGTAAAAAAAGCAGCACCAGCTAAGAAAGCGGCTCCTGCAAAAAAAGCGGCTCCTGCAAAAAAAGCAGCTCCAGTAAAAAAAGCAGCACCAGCTAAAAAAGCGGCACCAGCTAAAAAAGCGGCACCAGCTAAAAAAGCAGCACCAGCTAAAAAAGTGGCACCTGTAAAAAAAGCAGCACCTGCCAAAAAAGCGGCACCTGCAAAAAAAGCAGCTCCAAAAAAGAAATAATAAAGTTACGCTTTACAATTCTATTAAAAGGGTTTCGATTTATATCGAAGCCCTTTTTTAATAGCAGCATACTATTTGCCACACTGTATTTACTGCCTATTCAATACAAGTAAATATTAATTAAGTAAATACATTTTTAAAATATTATTTTTATTTTTTAATAAATAATTTTTTTGCATGACCAATAATGAAATAGCTGATTCATTTTCACTACTTGCAAAGTTGATGGATATACATGGTGAAAATAGTTTTAAAAGTAAATCTTATTCTATTGCTGCATTTAATATAGAAAAACTTACATTGCCTTTGCAAGATATTGATGCAAAAAAAGTAGAAAGTTTAGTTGGTATAGGAACTTCCACCGCAAAAAAAATTAATGAATTATTAGCTACAGGCAAACTAGAGCAGTTAGAAAATATTATTTCCAAAACACCAATTGGTGTAATTGAAATGTTAAAAATTAAAGGGATTGGTCCCAAAAAAATAAATATAATATGGAAAGATATAGGGCTAGAAAGTATTGGAGAATTATTATATGCATGCAAAGAAAATAGATTAAAACTTTACAAAGGATTTGGAGAAAAAACACAACAAACAGTTATTGAAAATATTGAATTTTATTTTAGAAACCAAGGCAGTTTTTTATATGCACAAATAATTTTTGGAGCTGAACAATTTGTACTCTATTTAGAAAAATTATTTGTAGGGAAAAGAGTATTTGTTACGGGAGAATTTGCCAGGCAAATTGAAATAATAACGCAGCTAGAATTTATAATAGAAGAAGAAATTAAAACTGTAAAAGAAAAATTAGCTACTCAAGTAGGTTTAGAATTTATTGAACAACAAGATAATTTTATTATATATAAAACAGTTATAGGCGTTAAACTAAAAATATATGCCATTACCGAGAATATTATTGAACATTTTATACAAACTTCTTCATCACCGCAATTTTATTTTGCAATACTTCAAAAATATAAAACAGAAAAAGTTGCATTAAATGAAAGGGATTATTTTGCCCAAAGAAAATTAGCTTTTATACCTGCATACTTAAGGGAAGATGATAACATTATTGGTACAAAAGATAATTTTGATGATAAATTATTACCAACTGATATAAAAGGACTTATACATTGCCATAGCAATTGGAGCGATGGCAACAATACTATTGAAGAAATGGCAATTTCTGCTCATACAAAGGGAATGGATTATATGGTAATTAGTGACCACAGTAAAACTGCTTCTTATGCTCAAGGGCTTAATGAAGAGCAAATAAAAGCACAACATCAACAAATAGATGAATTAAATAGAAAATTAGCTCCTTTTAAAATCTTTAAAAGTATAGAAAGTGATATTTTAGGTGACGGTAGTTTGGATTATAGCAATAGCATACTTTCAACTTTTGATGTAGTAATAGCTAGTATACACAGTAATTTAAAAATGACTGAAGAAAAAGCGATGGCTCGTTTACTTGTTGCAATTGAAAATCCTTATACAACAATACTTGGTCACATGACGGGGAGATTACTTTTAACACGCCCTGGATATCCACTCAATTTTAAAAAAATTATAGATGCTTGTTCAGCAAATAATGTAACTATTGAATTAAACGCACACCCAAGCAGGTTAGATATTGATTGGAGAGAAATAAAATATGCATTGGAAAAAAATGTATTAATTTCTGTAAACCCCGATAGCCATAGTACAGATGGGATTGATGATATAAAATATGGCGTGTACGCTGCTCAAAAAGCTATGCTTACCAAAGAACAAAATTTAAGTAGTTTTTCGTTGGAGCAGTTTGAAGCATTTGTAGATTGGAGAAAATTATTGAAAAGAATTTAATAATATGTTTTATTCATAAACAAAGATTTTCAATTTCTGAAACTGTAGCTAATCTCAATGACTCTATTCCTCTAAATTTACATTTATTAACTATATCCATTCTTTAATCACATTTTTATACAATTGGCAACTCTACAAAAAAAGTAGTCCCGTTCTCTGATGTTTCAAAATAAATATCTCCCTCTGCTTGCTCTGCCATTCGCTTACACATTGCAAGCCCTAGCCCAGTACCAGAGCTCTTTGTAGTAAAGTTTGGTGTAAATATTTTAGGTTGTATTTCTGCGTTTATGCCAATACCATTATCTATAATTTTTATTTGTACTTTATTTTCAATTACAGCTTGTTCTATTATAATATTAGGAACTACATTCTCAGGTACAGCTTGTATTCCATTTAAAATAAGATTGGTCATTATTCTATTAATATGAGTTTTATCTGCATAAACCAATACTTCATTTGGTATCAGTTTCCAAGTAAAAATAGTTTTACTGTCAGATTCGTATAATTGCTTCACCGAACTTAATGCTTCGTTAATGTCAAATTTTTCAGCATGTGCATTTTCAATATTAGCAAATCTGCTAAACTCTCCAGCTATTGCACTAAGGTGGTCTATTTGTTCTACAAGCGTTGCAGATACAGATTTGCTTAGTGCTTTTACATTTGGAGCATCTTCATCAATAGCTTTTTGTAAATATTGCATGCTTAGCTTCATTGGCGTTAAAGGGTTTTTTATTTCATGAGCCACTTGCTTTGCCATTTCTTGCCATGCGTTTTCTCTTTCAGTTCGTGCAAGTATAGCAGCACTCTCCTCTAATTTTAAAACCATTTTATTGTACTCTTTTACTAGGTCTCCTATCTCATCATTTCTATCCCAAGCTATCGTTTCATTTCGTGTAGATAAATTTATATTTTTCATTTTATCACTTAAAAATGAAAAAGAACTGGTAATACGATTGGTAATTATAAGTGCAACAATGCCTGCAATCAATAATATAAATGCATTCAGGTTTATAATTGTTACTAAAAAATTAGAAATTTCATCTTTCAATTTAGTTTGGGACGTAAAAAAAGGAATATTTATGTAAGCAATTTCATTACCTGTACTATCTGTAAGTGGAATGTAGTCACTTACAAAATCTAATTTTCCAATTTTTTCATTTTGAAAATACTGTATTTCTTTGCCTGAGCTTAAGTGATAAAAAGCTTTTGGTTCCATTTTAGTACTAACTATACCTTTTCTATAAGGCAAAGAAAGTGAAGATGCTTTTAAGTCTCCGTTTAATGAGTAAAGATTAATATCATGCGCATGTATTTTAGATAATTTGTTTAAATTATCCTCTAATAATAGCGTATTATCTAATTCTGTGTTATTGAAATTAGTTTGAATCAATAAATCTTTATTTATTGTAGAAGTAAGTTCTGATTCTAGTATTTTTATAGTTCTACTAAGCTCTTCTTTATTATTTTGCTCATACCTATGTATAAAAAATAAAATTGTAGCTACGCCAATAATAACAAATGAAACAATACTAAAAAAAATAATGGTGCTGTGAATCTGTTGTTTTATGGTAAGTTGTACATTATTTTTTATTTTAATTATACTAAATCGTGAAATT
>JANXOQ010000114.1 GCA_025357775.1 Ferruginibacter sp.
TTATTCCTTTAGCAGGGTCGGCAATTATAAAAGCAGATTTTGTTGCTTTATATAGTACTACAAAATGATTTTGAGTCCAATGTAGAATACAAGGAAGGGATATATCTTCTATTACTTCATTTATGCTAATTGAAACGGCTAAAGTTTTAAGATTAATACTGTCGGCAGCCTTTGATATACCTAAAACACTTACGCCATCTCTACTATATTGACTAGCAATTCTTAATTTTTCTATATTAAAAGATTTCCCATAGAATTTAGCTATTATTCTAATACAGGTAGGACCGCAATCCATTACACTTTGTTGGCGATAAAAGGGAGTTTTTTTATTAAGCACAATAATTCTTGTAAGTTTTTTAGTTAGAGTGAATAAGAGACCAAACATTTTCATTAAAATTTGATTTACTTATTCCAACTATTTTTTCTAGTGCTTGAAAATAATTTTCATTATTAACTTGTTTTTTACCACAGCTTAATAATTCTATTACAAAATCAAATCCTTTATCTTTTTCAATTTTTTGGACGATTAAGGCATTAATTACAAAATCTATATTCAAAGGAAATTTTCCTTTTTCGTCAAAGTTTTTACTTTCGTTGTATAATTTAAGCCAATCTGTATTCGGATTTTCATTTGCATAAGTTTTAAATTTTTCTAAAATATCCTTCCAACTAATTCCCCAACTTCCACCATATAAGTATGCAGTTCCTTCATCAACAGGTTTATTTATAATATCAGTCGAAAGGACGTTGTGAAGCCTATCATGCCATAAATCATGTGGGTCAAATTTTGTAAAGTTAGATGTCAGTCTTCCGTTTACATCTAAATAACTATTATTTATTTTAGTTGTAAGGGAATTATGACCATATCCATTATAATTTGATTTGTAGTCAATACCTACAATTTGTAATACTTCATGGAAATTATCTGCACAATAGTAGTTTGATATTTTGTTTATGACACCTAGTTTTTTATCGTATTTTTCGATAATATTAAAATATGCTTTGGCATTTTTTATGTTTAATTTTAATTTATAATAAACTGTTGTCACTCCTATTTTTTTTGATTTCCATGTAGATGTATTTTCTTCTAATGGGGAATAGAAATAATATTGGTTATTGATATTCTTTGCTAATAGTGTAAAACTTGCTTTTAATATCGGAAAATTCTCATTTATTCCGATATAGGACAATTGAATTATAAAGGTTGTATCGCTTAATTGTGTTAAGTTAGTAAGATAAGGTTTATAAAAATTTTCGTCCTTATATTTATTACTTCTACTTAGGTCTTTCATTTCGTCAATTAATATTGATGTTTCCAATAAATCAGAATTAACGACAAAAATATTATCCTTATTTGATTTTTCAATTTGTGCTAGAAAGCCATTTAAAGAGTTCAATAATTTAGTTTTAATTATTGAATCGTTAGGGAGTGATATTGTGCTAGAGATATTTAACGGCGCTGTTTGTGCAAAAGACGATATATTAAACATAAAAGATAAAATTATAGAGTAAAAAATTTTAGAAATTTTATCCTTTCTGAAGGTTTTTAATTTTGAGATCATTTTTCCCATTTTTTGTTATATTTTGAATTGTTTAAAAAATTATTTATACTATTAATGTCAGAATAATCTAACTCAATTATTTCTTTAATAGCCTTTTTTTTA
>JANXOQ010000486.1 GCA_025357775.1 Ferruginibacter sp.
ATTTTTTTCTACAATTTTATCAGCTTTATCATTCTTCTTAAAAAATAAAGTACCAATACCTAATAAAACCATCATTAAAAATGATAGAAAAAACCAAATAATTCTTCTTTTTTTTCTTTTATGCAATGCCTTCGCAATAAATGGCCAAGCCTCAGCAGGTGCTGGCATTCTTTGCTCATAGGTAGCGTTAATTAATATTTCATTTATGTTTTGCATTAGTTATTTTTTATTGCTATTGCTTTATCTTCAAATTCTATAATATTTTTTAATTTTAATTTTGCCCTGTGTACTCTCGTTCGGCATGTTACTTCCTCTATCCCCATTATTTTACTTATTTCTTTATAGTTATAACCTTCCACAATATGCAATCCTAAAATTATTCTGTATGAATATGGTAGCAGCATAAAAGCTTTTAAAATTTCTTTGGTATCTATGTAAGAGGTTGTGCTATCAAAATTGTCATCCAAAGTGTCAGCATAATATTCAATGGGGTTTGTAATTTCCTTTCTTTGTTTTTTGATGTAGTTTAACGAAGTTGTAACAACTACCCTTTTCATCCACCCTATAAGAGTGCCGCTGCCTTTATATTGTTTTAAATGTGTAAAAATCCTAATAAATCCTTCTTGCAAAATATCTTTGGCCTCATTGGTATCAATAGCATAGCGAAAACAAACCGCATATAGTTCGCTACTGTATAAGTCATACAACTCCTTTTGTGCCCACTCTTTATTGAGTAAACAGTTCTCTAAAAGAGCCTTTTCATCTATACTTTTTACATAAACCAACTGCGTAATTTATAATAAGACAATATAATTGAAGATTTTGTTTCAAAATTTGAAAAAGATTGTTATATATATTCCCGGTTTATAAAAGTTATAAAAAAAATTTAAGCAAAATTACCTCATCATCCGCATCAATGAAAGCTAAATATATAGGTGAAGATGAAATGTGCGACGCCACCGAAGCCCAATATTGCTGGGTTTTAGTTTGGCTAAAAAATGCAATTTTTGATATAAAAATCCTTAATCGTTAAGTTATCAGCATTTCTTACCTTCGCACTCAAAAAATTATGATAATAAAATTTGTGTGAATATTTAATAGCTAAAAGTCACACAAATTTAAAATCGTACACCAAAAATCAAAAATCGTATTATGGCTTTAAAAGCAGGTATAGTAGGCTTACCAAACGTAGGGAAATCAACACTTTTTAATGCAGTGAGTAAGAGTGCAAAAGCGCAAGCTAGCAACTATCGTTTTTGTACGATAGAGCCAAATACTGGCTTGGTAAATGTGCCTGACCCAAGGTTAGATAAACTTGCTAGCCTTGTAAATCCCGAACGTGTAGTGCCTACGCAAATAGAAATTGTAGATATTGCTGGTCTTGTACGTGGCGCAAGCAAAGGCGAGGGTTTGGGCAATAAATTTTTGGCAAATATTAGAGAAGTAGATGCTATTATACAGGTGATACGTTGCTTTGAAGATGAAAATATATTACGTGAAGAAGGAGCTATAAACCCAGTGGGAGATAAAGAAATTATAGAAACAGAATTGCAATTAAAAGACCTTGAAAGTGTGGAGCGTAAATGGCAAAAATCTGAAAAACTTGGAAAGACTGATACCAAAGCAAAAGTGGAAGCGGAGATTTTACATAAATGCAAATTACACCTTGAGCAAGGTAAAAATATTTCTACTTTAGATTTGAGCAAAGAAGATAAAGTAGCTATTGCAGATTTATTTTTGCTAACAGACAAGCCCGTGCTATACGTAGCAAACGTAGACGTAGCAAGCATGCACACAGGAAATAAATTTTCTAATGCATTGATAGAAGCCGTAAAAAATGAAGGCAACCAAGTAATTGTAATGACGAATGCGGTAGAAGCAGAGATAGCAGAATTTGATGACCCCGATGACAAAGCCATGTTTATGGAAGAGTATAAAATGGTAGAACCAGCGTTGGATAGATTAATACACTCCACCTATAAACTCTTAAAGTTATCTACCTATTTTACTGCTGGTGTGCAAGAGGTTCGTGCATGGACTATACAGCACGGCTGGAAAGCACCACAGGCTGCAAGCGTTATCCACACTGACTTTGAGAAAGGTTTTATAAAAGCAGAAGTTATTTCTTACGAAGATTTTACTACTTTAGGTTCAGAAGCGGCTTGTAGAGAAGTTGGGAAACTTAGAATAGAAGGTAAAGAATATATTGTAAGTGATGGTGATGTGATGCACTTTAGGTTTAATGTGTAGTGCTTAAATTAAGGAATAGTAAAGAATGAAAAAGTTTTTAAACTATTAGGAAAGAAAAAAAGGGAACACAAATAAATTATATACGTTTAGCTGAAAAGTTGAGCGTATTTTTATTTATAAAATTTAGCATAAACAGCTATTTTTAGTTTTACTTTTTACCCAGTTTTTGTTATTACAATTTTGCATGAAAGGTAGGCAAAATGTATAGAAACTGCAGCAAGTTGTAGGGTTTGAGCAGCGTTAATACTAATTGGCTTTTATTAAGATAGATTTTAGATTTAATAATTAAAATTGAAATTAAAATTAGCGGGTTACAGATTTTAACAATTTAATTTTAAAAAATATTTCGAAACAG
>JANXOQ010000487.1 GCA_025357775.1 Ferruginibacter sp.
GCAAAGCTAAACCAAATATTTTGCCAATCTTTTACACCAGTAGCACTTGTAAAATAATTTACAACTCTGCCTGCAAAAATACCACCAATAATAGCACCTAGCCCATTAGTCATTAGCATAAACAAACCTTGTGCGCTAGAGCGAATGCTATTATCCGTTTGTTTTTCTACATATAAAGAGCCAGAAATATTAAAGAAATCAAAGGCCATACCATATACAATCATTGATAATATTAAAAAAGTAAGTCCATTACCCGGATTACCAATACCAAATAATGCAAACCTTAAAACCCACGCCACTAAGCTTATGAGCATAACTTTTTTTATACCAAACTTACTAAGTACAAACGGAATGGCTAGTATAAACACAGTTTCAGATATTTGAGAAAGCGAAATCATAATGTTTGGATGCTTTACAGTAAAAGATTCTTTGTAAACAGGGTTAGCACCAAAGTCAAGTAAAAAACCTGTACCAAACATATTGGTAATTTGCAATGCAGCACCAATTAGCATTGCAAACAAAAAGAAAATTGCCATTTTGCTATCTTTAAATAATACAAATGCATCTAACCCCATTCTTTTTGCTAAACTTTTTTTCTCGGTGCTTCTGTCAATATCGCAAGCAGGTAATGTAAAACAAAACAATGCAGTACCTATTTCAGCTACAGCTGCAAAATTAAATTGACCACTGTTTTTTGTCCAGCCCAATAAATCTACGGCCCACTCTGCTACAATAAAACCTATAGTGCCCCACACACGTATTGGTGCAAATACTTTTTGTACATCCATATTATTTTTTGTGAGTAAATTATACGAAACTGAATTACTTAAAGCAATGGTAGGCATATAAAAACAACTTGTAAAAAATATTGCATAGTACATATCATTTACATCTGTTACTGTACCTGCATAATATATACACACCCCTGCTAGCAAGTGGCAAATGCCAAGCACAATTTCTGCACGCAAATATTTATCTGCTATAATACCCATAAGTGCAGGCATAAATAAACTTGCCCAGCCCATAGTACCATAAGTTGCACCCACAAGCCCTCCCCTTTGCGATAAATCTCCTGGAAATGTAAACATATAACCGCCAAGCGAAATGAGCCAAATGCCCCAAACAAAAAACTGTAGAAAATTCATGGCAATAAGCCTATTCTTTATATTCATAATAACTAGTTTTGGTTAGGTGCATTTCAAATTATTGGTTTTTAGGTTTTTAATATAAGAGTATCAATCATCGTAAACATTTTATAAAAAATAAAGCAATTCTGGAAAATTGGTAATTCTTAAGACAATAATAGAATTAACTTTTTTGGTAAAGATTTTTTTAGTTGAACAATTTTGTAAGATATAAAAATATTTTTAATGGATGCAGAAAAAAAAATTAAATAAATTATGCAATATTAATATTTGGTGCATCTTAAATTAAAACAAACATTATGTCAGTAAAAATAACCATCCCCACACCTTGCCATGAAGATTGGAATACTATGACACCTAACGATAAAGGAAGACATTGCAACCAATGTGTAAAAACTGTTGTAGACTTTACTACATGGCAACCTCAACAAATATTATTACACATGCAAATAAATAAAAATGTATGTGGTCGTTTTACAGAAGAACAATTATATGAAACCATACCAACGCAAGAAGATTTTGTGAAACAAATAGCTTATTTTAGAATATCTACATTAAAAAAAGTAGCAGCTATATTTTTATTTGCATTTATGATTGGTGCAAGTAGTTGTTATGAAAACAAAAATACTACACAAGGAGTTATAACCTCGAATTATAATACCAACAACAAAAAAATTGATACCCAGAAAATGCTTATACATGATAGACCTTTATCTACAGACACAAATAATGTTAACATAATTTCTGGTGATATCAGCGTAATAAATTTGAAGGATACCCCCATAAAAAAATTGACTGTAAAACCCATCATAAAAAAGCCCTTAATAATTGCACCTGTATACAATAGGAAAATGATAACGGGAGAAATTGCAATGGTAGATTCTGCAACGAATATAAAACCAGTTTGCATACCTAAAGAAAATGAAAATATTATACAAGGTAAAATAAGAATGGTAAATAAAGACACTTTAAAATAAACAATTATTAACTTTACTCTTTAAAAAAGAAAAAAAATCCAGCAATTTTAGCTGGTTATTTATTATCAAAAAAAGCAAAAGATTTTTAACTATTTTTATTTTATTATAATTAAAGAAAAAGTAAAGTATTTAGGCTGCAATTTTAGCTACTAATACCTAAACTGATAATCCTTACTGCCCAGCTATAGCAAATATTACTCGAAGAGGAAATACTATCTACAGCAGGTTTGGTTTCAAATTCAATTAAGGAAGAAAATAAATTTGTTACAAACACTAATGGCAATTAACAAGTCACATATACATTTGTAACTAATGCGAGCTTTGCAATATTTATCAGTTCTACAAATATTACCGTTACTACTATTGGAGTAGGTCTAATAGATGCCAAAGAAATATGGGCTAGTAATGGTACAACAAAGTTTACAGTAAATGGAAATACATTTTTCTACAACTAACACCATATTTATAATACCAAAACCAAACAAATATTTTTAATACAAATTATAAAAACGTAGCTAGTAATCTACTTGGTCTTATACTTAATATTTATGATGGCCAAAGGGCATATTTTGTAGTATTAATAGATATAAAGAGTGAAATATTAGCAATGATTAACACATAGATATTGTAAAATTATTAAAAAAATATGTTTTTTAAATTATTTACAAACCCATATTACTCTCCTATTTTTTTCAGATATTTGCTTAACCGCTAAAAAATGAATGTACTACTAAAGCAAGTAACCATAATTTCATTATCATCTGCATATCACAAGCAAATTAAAGATATTCTTATTGTTGATGGCGTTATTAAAAACATTTCAGATACAATACCACAAGAAAATTGTGAAGTAATAATAGGAAACGACTTACATGTAAGCGTTGGTTGGATGGATATTTTTACAAACTTTGCTGAGCCAGGCTATGAACATAGAGAAACATTAGAAAGTGGTGCAAATGCAGCTGCAGCAGTTGGTTTTACTGATGTAATGCTTATATCAAATACCAACCCAATTGTAGATAGTAAAGCACAAGTAGAATTTTTAAAAGAACGTTCAAAACAACTACCTATAAATATTTACCCTATTGGTGCTATTACAAAAAATGCTGATGGCAACACACTTGCTGAAATGTACGATATGCATACGAGTGGTGCAGTGGCTTTTAGTGATGGTGCAAAATCAATACAACAAGCGGGCATTTTGTTAAAAGCAATGCAATATGTTGTTGCAAAAAATGCTGTAATTATACAAATAGCCGATGATAAAAGTATAAGCGACGGTGGCTTGATGAATGAAGGAATAGAAAGCACAAAACTTGGCTTACCCGGTAAACCTGCCATTGCTGAAGAATTGATGATTACAAGCAATATTGAATTATTGAATTATACAAATTCTAAACTACACATTACAGGGGTATCTACAAAAAAAGGAATTGAATTAATAACAGCAGCAAAGAAAAGGGGATTACAAATAAGCTGCTCTGTTACTCCTTATCATTTATATTTTTGCGATGAAGACTTGGTTGGTTATGATACCAATTTAAAACTAACTCCACCACTACGTACTCGTTCAGATATGAATGCATTGCAAGTTGCATTATGTGCTGGCGATATTGATTGCATAGCTAGTCATCATTCTCCATATAGTTGGGATGAAAAAATATGTGAATTTGAATATGCAAAAAGTGGAATGATAACTTTGCAAACGCTTTATGGCACTGTAAACCCTATTATAAATGATACTGAGGCTTTGGTAGAATTATTTACTGAAAATAATAGAAATATCTTTAGTGTATCAAAACCTATTATTGAAGAAGAAGCTATAGCTTGTTTAACTATCTTTGAACCTAATACCGAATTTATTTTTGAAGAAAAAATGATTTTTTCAAAATCAAAAAATAGTGCTTTTATAGGTAAGATTATGAAAGGGAAAGTGGTGGGGATATTTAACAAAGGCAAAATGGTTTTAAATAGTGTAACGCAAAAAAACTAAGTAAACAATGTACACAGGGGCATAACTATTTTTAGTTTTGGGCACTTACAAAACTTTGCAACTTTGCATGAAATAAAAAATAATAAATGAAGAAGATTTCTGCAAAATTGATAGGTTTAATTGTAGGTGGGTTAATGGTATTGGTTTCACTACTTATGTTTTATCAATTTCATTATCCTGATACAGGTACAGTGAAATATATATGTTTTACTATTTATTCTGTGGGTATTATTATTTCTTTGATAATTTTTAAAAATAATAACAAAGAAGAAAAAACATTTAAAGAGTATTTTTCAGAAGGCTTTAAAGTATTTATAGTTGTTTGCTTAATCATGGCAATTTTTACTTGGATATTTTACAAAATGAATCCACAGATTTTTGATAACATGATAAACGAAATAAATAAAATAAATGCGCTAGACCCAAATAAAACTCCCCAAGAGGTAATTGATAACGGCGAAAAAATAAGAAACATAAGAATGCCAATGACAGTAGCTATAAACACAATTATTTATATGGTTATTGGTGCTTTGATAACTTTAATAGGTGCAGGTTTTTTATCGCAAAAGAAAATACATTAAATTATTTCGAAATAAATAAAAGTCAAGTTAATCTTGTAAAAACGGTGCTAAATAATTTGCCAATACTTTGAAAATTATGTCTCTCTTTATAAGCATAGTCTCACAATTAAAAAAATGAAAGTATATAAATTTCAAGCTCAGTCTTTCAACCTTAAAATTGAAAGTTTATAAATTTAAAATGGATTTATCAATTATAATACCACTATTTAACGAAGACGAGTCTCTACCACATTTAATGGTGTGGATAGAACGTGTAATGCTTGCCAATAACTATAGTTACGAAGTTATAATGGTAGATGATGGAAGTACTGATAATTCTTGGGAAGTAATAGAAGAACTTAGAAAAAAAA
>JANXOQ010000171.1 GCA_025357775.1 Ferruginibacter sp.
TTTCCTAATTGTTGCTATTACAGCCATTAGTATTTCTTTTATTGCGGCTTGGTTTCCTTCAAGAAAAGCAGTACGGAGTAATATTAGCTTAAACTAAAAATGGTTGCCATTTTTTTTGATAACTATTTTTTTAATTTTTTACTTCTTGCTTTATATGTTTTTTAAAAAGCATAATATAACCAGTAAGTTGTTTTTTCTTTTTATTTACTTGCAAAGGTTTTATCATGTGGTATTCTGTAAAACGAGGAATATAGTCGTAGTTAATAACATTTCCATCTACATCACCCCACATTTTCTTTTGGTAAACTACTTGTTTTTCATTCCAATCAAACATTCTTACTTCATATAATTTAGAGGTAATATCTCCAATAAAAATAACTCTGTACCAAGTGCCTTCTTTTAAAGGAACAATTACTGGTACTTCATATTCACTTTCCATAGCCATATTTGCTTCTTTTACCAACACAAATCCTTGCTTGCTAAATAAATCTTTTAAACTATCTACTTGTAGCATAATCGGGGAACTATCAAAACTTGCAACTTGCTTTACGAGTGTTTGAGAATGTGCTTTGCTTGTAAAAAGAACTAAAGCCAAAGCGAAAAGTTGTAAAAAGAAATATTTTTTATTGTACAATTGCATTGTTTTCACGGATTTGGATAAATGAAAATGGGTTATTCTTAATTGAATAACTAATTGTAAAATTAAAATATTTACAATGGCTTGCTGTAGTACAAGAAATTAAAATTTAATAGAAAAAGTTCGCTTTTTGATTTGAAAAATTTTTAAAAAAGAACACCCATTATTTATTTAAATACTAACCTTGTGAAAAATGGTAGCACTTGCTTGTTGAGTACACATAATTGTGAGATCGTTTACACACACATGAGTGGGTAGTGTACAAATATAAAAGATTGTATCTGCTATATCACTTGCTTTCAACGGGGTATATCCTATATAAGCAGCTTTTGCTTTTTGCTCATCTCCTTTAAATCTTACTATAGAAAACTCAGTTTCCACAGCACCCGGGTTTATGGAGGAAACTTTTATACCATGCTTTACTAAATCTATTCTCATTGCTTTTGATAGAGCGTCTACTGCAAATTTACTAGCGCAATAAGCATTACCATTTTCGTACACTTCTTTGCCAGCAATGGAGCCTATGTTTACAATTTGTCCTTTACTTTTTTTAAGTTGTGGAAGTAAAGCACGACTCACATACAACAATCCGTTTACGTTTGTTTGCATCATCGTATCCCAATCATCAATATTAGCCTCGTCAAACGGGTCTCTGCCAAGTGCAAGCCCTGCATTATTTATAAGTATATCAATATTTTTTTCTTGTATGCTTTTAACGGCTGCAAAAACAGCTCCTCTATTTTGTACATCAGAACACAATGTTGTCACTTCTACATTGTACCTGTATTCCAACTCTTTTTTTACACTTGCTAGTAAACCCTCTCTTCGTCCTGTAACTATAATGTTAAAATTATTTGAAGCAAATTTTTCAGCACATGCTTTACCAATGCCTGCGGTAGCACCTGTTATAAAAACTGTTTTGTTCATTGAGGGAAGTTGGTTATTGTTTGTTGTATTCGTTATCTTTTGCCTGTTATTTGTCGTGTGTGCTCTATCGTTTGTCCATTTTCTTAGTACTTCATAAATCAAATACTAAATACTATCTTATTAAAACAACATTTCCTTTTCTAAATATTCGTTTGTCCTTATAATCAATTGCAGTGGCTGTCCACACATATCCAGCTGGGTCTTGTGGTTTGCCATTATAAATACCATTCCATCCATCACCAATTTTACTTGTGGTATAAAGTAACACACCCCATCGATTATATACACTAAAATTCTCTAACCTTTTTATACCAAGACAGATAGGTCTAAATAAATCATTCAATCCGTCATTGGCAGGTGTAAATGCGGAGGGTACATATAAA
>JANXOQ010000172.1 GCA_025357775.1 Ferruginibacter sp.
AATAATTGATGATTATAAAGAACAAATAATTGATTATTTGAAGAATTTAAGAAATCAGTTTCAACAAGTAGCCTTTGTAAAAACTCATAAAAACAGCTTATCAAATATTTCTTTTTCTAGTGATGAATATTTAATTGTAGAGAAAGATGAAATAGAAATAACACGTAAACTTAATAAGATAGGAGGATTTTCAAATTTTTGGGTTACAGATGAAAAAAACATAGTTTTAGAGTATTTTAGAAATCACAAAGAATTTAAAAATCTTAGCTTGGAAAAAACATATAAAAATCTACCAGGATTTAATTTAAAGTGTGCTGCATTTATACTTAAACTTGAAGAAAAGAAATGGATTAATCCATTTATATCCTCTAGGAATAAGGTTAACAATTTCAATTTTTTTTTCAAAACTGACATTAAAGACAACAAACCTTTTTCAATTAATCATGAAATGTTTAAAGAGAAACATAATGAATTGCTTGAATTATTTGAGAATTTACCTTTGCCCCCAACACCCACAATTTAAAACTGTTGCCGATGTAGGCAGGATTTAAAATAAATCTTAAGAAACCTTTGTACTAATTAAAACTTAAAAATATTAATTAGTATGAGTACAGCAAATCCATTTGAAGAAATTAATATAAAATTAGACTATCTAACATCAACTGTAGATAAACTTAAAGAAACAAACCAACAAATTCCAAAAGCAGACGAGGAAGAACTACTTGACACAGATGGAGCAAGCAAGCTCTTACATATGCCAATATCGTCTATTCACTACCACAAGAAGAATAGTAATTTGCCTTCTACCAAAAAAGGTAAAAGACTTTTATTTCGTCGTGGTGAGTTACTTGCATGGCTAAATAGCCCAACTCTAGCAAGCAACAATACTTCTACAGAACCAATGAAAGCCATTCGTAAAAAGTATAGTAAATAAAGTATTACATCATTTACAAATTGAAGCTAATATTTTATTAAATAATTTTTATGAAAGAAAAAGAAATTAAAAAATCTATACCATACGTACGTGTCGGTACTCAATACTATAAATACATTTTACATCCACTTGCATCCGGTGATAATTTAGAAAAATTAGTTGGTTGGAATGTAGAAACAATCGTAAGAGATTTTGGAAAAACTTATGTTGGATCTATACCAAAGTATGACGGCTTTTGTTTAATACCCGAACATCTAGATTACAAAGAGGTAATAAAAAATCATTTAAATAAGTATGAGCCTATAACAGTAAAACCGTCTGCAGGTGATTATTCAAGAGTACTAGAATTTTTAAAGCACATTTTTGAAGAACAAATCGAAATAGGGCTTGATTATTTAGCTGTACTTTATTGCCACCCTATGGAAAAACTGCCTGTTTTATGTTTGGTTTCAAAAGAAAGGGGTACAGGAAAAACAACCTTTTTAAATTTCCTAAAATTAATTTTTGGTGGAAATTTTACATACAATACAAATGAAGATTTTCGCAGCCAGTTTAACAGCCATTGGAGCAGTAAACTAGTTGTTGCAGTAGATGAAGTGCTTTTAGATAAAAGAGAGGATAGCGAAAGAATTAAAAATTTAAGTACTGCAAGAACATATAAAGCTGAAAGCAAAGGTGTAGATAAAACAGAGGTAGAGATTATTTGCAAGTTTATTTTATGTTCAAACAATACGCACAATTTTATTTATATAGAACCTGGAGAAACAAGATATTGGGTAAGAGAAATAAAAACCTTTACCAAAGAAAATGAAAACTTATTATCACAGCTTAAAGAGCAAATACCTGCATTTTTAAATTTTATAATTAATAGAAAAATACAACACCCAAAGACCTCAAGAATGTGGTTTGATTTTAAAATTTATGAAACCCCAGCATTAAGAAAACTTATTAGAGCAAATCGCAATCGTTTGGAAATGCAATTAGCTCATACGATAATGGAAATTATTGAGTGCTTCGATTTGGAAGAATATTCCTTTTGTATAAAAGATGTACAAACAAATTTAAGCAAGTCAAACAGGGCAATTGTTGACCATTCAAATATTATAAGGGTTGTTAAAGATGAATGGAAATTATCACCTAACCCAATTACAAGCACGTACACAACATATATCTATGGAAACGATGGTTTCCTAAAAAAAGTAAGCGACAAAGGGAGGTACTATACTCTAAAAAAGGAATGGATAAAGGAGAATTTTGATGATTTGATGATTTAGTATACTTAGTTACTTAAAAATCAAATAAATACTAAAGTCATCAACTTATCATCAAACTGTCATCAAAAAAAATAATGATGACAAAGCAACGAAAATATAAAAATTGTTGATGCTTTGATGCTTATTTGATGACATTATAAAACATTGAATATCTATTTATTACAAGCAAAAATCATCAAAACATCAAAAAATCAGCATTTTAACACGGTGGCAAAAATTGCTAACAAAAAAGAAAAAATGAACATAAACCAAGCAAAGCAAATTCAGATTATAGATTTCTTAAACACAATTGGAATTTATCCAAAATCTCAAAGAGGTAATGAGCATTTTTACTTAGCACCTTATAGAGAAGAAAAAACGCCATCATTATCTGTAAACATAAAATTGAATTGCTTTTATGATTTTGGAACTGCACAAAGCGGAGATATTATAAGCCTTGTAAAACTTCTTATCAATTCAAATAGTGTAAGCGATGTACTTAACTACATGGGCAAAAAACACAGTTTTTTTTCTTTTAGTAAGCAAAATATTTCTATAGCAGAAGAAGCAAAAAATGAAGTGAAAATTTTAAAAATTAAACCTTTAGAAAATCTTGCTTTGATACAATATCTTGGTACAAGAAAAATTTCTTTAAGTACTGCAAAAAAATATTGCGAAGAAATGTACTATCAAATAAGTGATAAAAAGTATTTCGCCATTTGCTTTAAAAATATTTTGGGAGGCTATGAACTTAGAAATAAATACAGCAAAATTTCATTGAGTCCAAAAAGTGTAAGTTTCATAGATAACAATTGTTATAAAACTTTGACAGTGTTCGTGGGGTTTATTGATTTTTTAAGTTACATAGAATTATATAAAGCCAATTTATTAGCCTCAAATTATTTGATATTAAATTCTACCACAAATCTTCAAAAAGCAAAAATATTTCTACAAAAGCATGATGAAATATGCCTTTACCTAGATAATGATATTAACGGGAAAAGTACAACTAACCAAGTAATGAGTGAATACCCTCAAAGTAAAGACTATTCAAGTTTCTATAAAAACTATAATGACTTAAATGATTATCATAAATCACAAAAATATTTTTAATAATGTAAAATAAAAATAAATGAAACACACAGTTTTTTTTAAAGCAGCCAAATGAATATTCTTACTACTGGTAGTTATTATTTCAGTAAAAGTATTAGCATTACAATTAACCAACATCAGCAATTTATTTAATCACTTAAAATAACAAGCATGAAAAAAATCATTTTAATCGCACAAGCAAAAGGAGGATGTGGCAAATCAGTTTTAACCTGGCTTCTTGCACAAAAACACCAAGAAGCAATATTTCTTGATATGGATGATGCAACCACAACAACAATGAAACAACTTAAATACATCAACCCTAAACAAGTAACTTTTTTAAGTGAAACAAAAACTATTGATAGAGGAAAGTTTAATGACTTTTTGGAATATATATCCTCTCACAAAAAAGATTTATTTATTTGTGATTTAGGTTCTAGTATTTCTGAACAGCTGCCTCA
This sequence comes from Ferruginibacter sp., assembly GCA_025357775.1. Lineage (GTDB taxonomy): Bacteria > Bacteroidota > Bacteroidia > Chitinophagales > Chitinophagaceae > Ferruginibacter. The sequence goes on from JANXOQ010000172.1 coordinate 3,741, forward strand.
TTTTATAAATGACTTTTCAGCAGAATTTTTAAAATCTGCTTTAGATAGTTTAAAAATAGAAATGCAAATTATTTGTGTAGTAGGTGGGCAAAATATTTTTAGTGCCTGTATGGACTACCTGCAGGAGTTAGCTCATGTTTTAAGTAAGCAAATAAAAATAAGTATTGCAATTAATGATCACTTTATGTTAGATGAAATTCAAAATACAGAGTTTAAAAATTTTGCTAATGCTATGAAAATAAAAGAGGTATTTCACTTCAATTTATCAAGAGATAAAAATGCATCCACCCAAGACAGAGTAACACAAATTTTAAAAGAAGGGAATGGCTTGCAAGGTGCTAGCATACTCACAAAAGAATTGCTTAAAAATGCTGTAAACAATATACCTAGTTTATGAAAACAAATGAAGAAATAAGAGCCGATTTAATAGTAAAATATGGGTGGGAATTAAACGAGAATAATGAGTTATTTCCATTTGTAAAATTGCTTTATTTAAAAAGTGAAAATACCAATGAAAAGATAGATGAATTAAGAAATATAGTGAACGATACAAAAAAAACTGTTCAAAAAAATAATGTGCCTCACATCTATTTTGAAAACTCAAAGCAAGCTTTTTGGTATGCCTTTGGAAAATTCGGAGTTGTAGTAACGATTTTAATTTTATCAGTTCTGTTGGTGTATGTTTTAACCTTGGTAAATAGTCATACTAGTATGGAGCAAAATAATGAGTCTATAAAAACTGAAGAATTGCAAGAATTGAATAAAAAGAGTTCAAGAAATAAATTGAACAATAAAGTAAAATTCAAAAATCAAACTTCTTTTCTTTTTTGCTAGCATTTGAGAAACTAAATTTTTGCTCGGTATTATTGTTGTTTTCATCGTTCTGTATTGGCTTAGAAGCTCTTTTTTTTCTGTAGTTAAAAAGCCAGCTTCTTAAAGAACTCATTTGAATATCTGTTTTATTAATACCTAATTCTTTTATCAAATATTGTATAATTATTCGAGGAGCAGCTACTTGTAAAATTTCTTTTGGAACTATTGTATCGATGAAGTCAAACTTTCCATAGGTAGCAGTTAGAAGATGTTTTTTTATCGTTTCGTTATCCATAGTTATAATATTTTAAAACAAAATTAAACATAAAAGGACAAAAATAGACATTTGTTTTATTTTGTTTGCAAATATTCAGTTTTGATTGTAACTGTCCGCAATACAATTAACGTGCTTTTGTTAGAAGGTGGAGCAAGTAGTGAAAATGCGTTGCATTTTCAACTTGCAAAGGGGCTTTGCCCCCTTGACCCCCACGAAGGGTTTCACCCCTCGACCCCGATGCGGCTTCGCCGCTTCGTAACATGAAGAAAAAATATTGTATTAATAAAATATTTAAACATGGGAAGAAAGAAAATAAATAATGCCAAAACTGTAAACTATACTTTAAGATTAAGCACAGATGAAAATAAAATATTGAGGGAAAAAGAAATTAGTACAGGATTAAAGAGAAGCCAGCTAATAAGAAAATTTATAATTAAAGTTGAAGTGAAAATAATAAGGATTGAACAAAGCGAAAGAGTGTTAATGAGTAATCTTTTAAAAATCGGCGTTAACCTAAATCAAGCTGTAAAAATATCTCACCAAACTGCAGGCGCAAAACTTTATTTGGTACAAGAAGAAATAAACAAAATAAAAATAATTACCGATAAATATTTTAATCAATGATTTGTAAGACAGTGACAGGAAAAGGATTTAAAGGATGTGTAAATTATGTATATGATAAAGTAATAGAAGGGAAAGGAGAAATAATTGCAAGTAAAGATGTTTCTATAGATGAAAAAAAATATGCAATTAGGGAGATGATAGAACAAGCAAAGACTTATGAAGATAGCAGAAGTACAGGAAAGTTTGTTTGGCATCCAAGTATTGCGTTTCCTAAAAATGAAATGGTAAACGATGAATTAATGAAGAACGTTGCAATGGACTATATCGAGAAAATGCAACTAGATAAATCGCAGTACATGGTAATAAAGCATACTGATACTGAGCATAAACATTTTCACATTGTTGCTAATCGTATAAATAGTGAAAGCAAACTAGTTTCTGACAGCTATACAAAAAATAGAGATTATACCTTTTCTCGTGAAATGGAAGTAAAATATAACTTAGAAAAAATGGAGGTTAAGGATGGCGAAATAAATACAGACAGTTATAAAAACAAAGCTGATAAACAAAAAATTGATATTAAGAACGATGTAAAAGAAGGTATGGCATCTTCTGTATCAAAAGAGGACTTTATTAAAAAACTGAAGGAGAAAAATATTGAGGTAACAGAAAGAGGTAAAGAATATAAGTTTAAGAAAACAGACGTTGAAAGTGGTAAATCTTATGACTTTAGAGGAACTACTATTGATAAAAATTATTCAAAAGAAAATATAAATAATTTGATAAACGAAAATGCTTTAGAACAAGGGCATCAAAATAAAAATGAATTTTCAAAATAGATTTTTAAACCTTAAAATAATTAAACATGACAGAACTTGAAAGACACGAACTAGCTGTACGATTACAAGAAAAATACATGCAAGAAGAAAGAGATTGGGAAGATGAAGAAAATAAGTACAAAGAAAAACAAAATGAAATTGAACAGGAGCAGACTATTACAACTGACAGAAGCCCTCAATTAGAAATTGGTAATAATTTTGAATATGATTTAGAAGATGATTTAAATCTCGGACAATTTAATAATTTGGATGCCTTAATGGTAAAAGAAGCTGAAATAATAAAAGACAATTTTAAAAATGGCGTTTACAATGATACAGAGGCAGAATTGCAAAAAGAACGGCTAGTTCAAATTGAAGAAATTATAAATGAATACAATAAAACGGAAGGGAAAAATACTGACGAAGAAATAGAGCAACCATTGAGTAAAGATATTATTCAAAATGAGATGTATAAAATGCAAAATGATGGAGAAACAAAATCTAATGACATTGAAAAATAATATTAAATATGAAAAAAATTGTAAAAT
>JANXOQ010000208.1 GCA_025357775.1 Ferruginibacter sp.
ACTTCATCTTTATTTTTTATTAAGTGGAATAAACATAGGGCCTGCAAAGCATGGATATGATTTTGTAACATAAACGCCATTTTCTAAAACCGATTCTGCCCAGCAATATTCTCTTCCTTTGCTGTCATCGTTCTTTAATTGTGGCACGTACCATAAAACAAGTTTTTTGTTTTGTATGTTATCTGGGTTATTACCAATGTATTTATCAGGCCCTTGCTGGTAATCCGTATTGCAACATGGTCCAATAGTCACAAGGTCTGTTTCACCTTCATCCTTTGATGGAATATTCTGAGTAATGTATGAAAAAGCATTATCGCCTCGCCCTCCATCGCTAAAATTTCCTGTACCAGGTTCTACAAAAAAGCCATCGTTTTGCGTATTTGTAATTTTATACTGGTAATGTTCATTTGTATATTTTGTTGTGGATGATTGTAGTTGCCATTTTTCATTTACCCAATTAGTCCAGCCATCTCCATTCCATTCTGCAAAATTATTTTGCTGCTCTGCAAATGCAATTCTAAAAACAGGGCGATAGGTTCCATCATTACCACAACCCCTACCAATGCTTGCTGCGGCTACCCTAAACCTTCCATCTTTGTAAAATTCAAATCTTTGCCTATAGTTATAATTACATGGGCTGGGCCACAATTCACTTTTAAAAACTTGCTCTAATACAAAACCTACATCTTTACCTGCATCATCTTTTAGTTGTAAAATTTTAGGAGGCTCAAATGCAATAACAGCAGCTTGAGAAAAATATGGACAACCTACCGCATCGCTATATCCAAACCCATCTGTACCACTGTAACTTACGTGCCAATCTACTAGTTTTGCACTTTGCAAAATTGGCGTGCCATTAAAATTTACTTGAGCTATGCGTAAGCCATCGCTGCTGGTGAGCATGTAATTCATTTTCCAACCATCTTTGTTTAGTGCTGTTTCTTTTTCACAAAAGCAAGCAGTAAGTTTATCGTCTTGTAATCTTCTTTCGGTAATCGGATTTACAGCACCTGTTGTACCTGTATTAGTCCATCTTACGCCCACAAGTTTGTAGTCTGTTAAGTCTACAATTGCCCACAAAGCTTTTCCATCTTTTACAAACGTGGGTGCTACACATAGGTGCCTGCTTCGTTCACACCTTGTGCGATTAAGTGCTGTTTTTGTATTAGCCATTAATGCATCTGCTTCGTTTGGTTTTATACCATATGCTTGTTGCACTTCGGGAGAATTTACAGCAATTTTTATGGCAAGGTTTTTTAAATAAAGCGGTATTTCTGGTTGTGCTTGTTCTTGCGTGCTAACAGAAAGTACTTTTTGCTGCGTGTTACTTACTATTGCAATTGTGGTGAGGTTAAGCGGATAATTGTACATTTCTACTCTATAACAATCAGCAATATTTACTATTCCTTTTGTGTTTGCTATATCACTTTCCCTTGCAGGCACTACAGCAAATATTTCATTTCTATATGGCAATTTTGTTTTTATATCTTTTATATTTTGCAAAAAAAAAGAATCTTTAAGGGCTATTTGTTCGGCATTTTTTTGTGCATTGTTCAAAGTATCTCTGCACAATAAAATTGGCGTAGAGCCTTTCAATGCATTTTTAATATCTTCTACGTGACTGTTTACAAAATCAAAGGTTTTAAGCGAATCTGCTTGGGTTATTATAGAGGTTAAAACATCATCGTCGTATGTGGTTACATTTTGTAAGGTAGCAGCATTGTTTTGACAAGAAACAAAAAAATAGGTAAGAAATATTATTGAGAAAAATTTCATGCGTGCAAATTTATTTTTAGCCATTGAGCATTTTAGTTGATTCCAAATTTTGTTATGGCTCATTCCATGTGTTTTAATTTAAAGTCATTTATAAACTAGCTCTTGTTGCTCAGTTAATAAATATTTCCATTGGAATACAAATCTAAATTAATATTTTGTTTCATCTTCAGTAAAAGGATTTTGATATAAAGGATTTTTTACAAAAGATGAGTCGCTTAGGCTTAGTAAAAAATTTATCAGATTTAATTTTTCTTTTTCAGTTAAAGAAAATCCTTTTATGAAAGGATGCTTAAAAATATTTTTATTGCCATTGCCAATGTATTCACCACTTGTGATTATTCTGCCACCGCTAGCGTAATGTGATATTACATCTTGCAACGAGGCAGCAGAGCCATCATGAAAATAAGGTGCTGTAAAAGCAAGATTACGCAGTGTAGGTACCCTGAACTTACCCATATCATTTGTATTTTTTGTTTGTTCATACAAGCCTTGATCGTATAAAGGATATTCGTTGTTGTTGTTTACATTATATAAACCGATATTGTAATAGTAAACAGTATCTTTTGTTTTTTCCGTAAAAATTGGCGTAGTAAAATTTTTTCCTCCATGGCATGATGCACATTGTAGTGCAGCAGAAAAAAATAAATTTTTACCTGCTTTTTCACTTGCATTTAAAGCACCTGTATCTCCATTTATGAATTTATCATACGGTGCATTGTAAGAAACCAGCTGCTGCTCAAACTGACTTATGGCAAGTTTAATATACTTCCAATTGAAACTGTAGCCTGCTTTGGTAAATAAAGATTGGTAATGACTGTCTGTTATAATTCTATTTAAAATTTCTACTTCATGCCTTTTTACACCCATTTCTATAACATGTTCATTAAACAAAGGATTTTCTATTTGCTGTAATGCACTATGTATGTTTGAATCTGCTGCCGTAAGATATTTTAAATTATTAAGATTAAAAAGTGGTTGTGTATTGCGATTGTGTAAATCTGCAAAGGCACCGAGCGAACGTTTGTATCCATCTGTAAACGCAAACTGTGGGTTGTGGCATGTGCCACAAGAGCGGGTATTGTTTATGGAAAGTCTTCTGTCATAAAATAAATACCAGCCAAGTTCTATCTGGTTTGTTTGCATTTCATTTTTACTGCTAGAAATATTACAAGCAGAAAAAAAGTTTACCAGCATACAAATAACCACAAAGAAAATGGTAACAATATAATTAATTTTTTTAGAAAACATTCGTTATTCAAAAGTAATTCATTAAAGTCACATACATACTTACTTACTTACTTACTTACATATTGTATCATCCTATTTATATTTAAAATTCATGTCACAAAAAAACTATTACGTTTTGCAAAAATAAAAAAGTTTAGCAATGTATTTGAATACCCAAAAGATATGCAAGGGCACTTGGGTAGTTATAAAACATTTATACTTTCTTACAAATAAAAACACATTATGAAAGTTTGAATATTGCAGGCAGTAAAGAAATTACTACATAAAATTTAGTTTACCAAATTAAAAATTGATAATAACATACATTGTGGTTTAAAAGAAGACACGGTAATAACCTTACATATAAAAGCCTATGATGGTACACAAAGACTACTTCAACTACGAAAAATAAAATATTATGATAGAGAACACAATAGAGGTTTTGAATTTATTACCAACCTGAAGGATATGAGAGCCAATATGATTGCTGCATTGTAAAAAGTAAGATGGCAAATAGAAATCGTTTTCAAGCAGTTAAAACAAAACTTTCCTTTAAAATACTTTTTAGGAGAAAATGAAATACCACTAAAATAGAGATATACTGCGTTCGTAATAAATCTAACTTTTCTACTTTCTCAATACAATTCTAAAAGTAGTGCCAGCACCAACTTCACTATGCTTTACATATAATGTCCCTTTATGATAAATATCAATAATTCTCTTACTAAGCGATAATCCAAGTCCCCAACCCCGCTGCTTTGTTGTAAATCCAGGCTTAAAAACGTTGGCTATATTTTTTTTGCTTATTCCTTTTCCATCATCTTTTACGTCTATTAAAATTTGCGTTGCCTCATTTTTTAGTCCAATTTTAATTTCACCTTTCCCATCCATTGCATCTAAAGCATTTTTTAATAAATTTTCTATTACCCAATCAAATAAATGTGGGTTTATAAATGCATTAATGTGAGTATTCCCATAATCATTTATACTAAAAACTATCTTTTCTGGCGAGCGCTTTTTTATATAACTCACCATATTTTCTACCTGCATATTCAAATTAGTTTCTTCAAGTTTTGGTGTACTACCTATTTTTCCAAATCTATCACTTACTAGTTTTAATCTTTCTACATCTTTGTTCATTTCTAAAGAAATTTTTTCAGTAGCAGGGTTTCCTTTCAACATTTCCATCCATCCTTGCAAAGAAGATATAGGAGTACCTAATTGATGAGCAGCTTCCTTTGCAAGCCCAACCCAAACTTGGTTTTGTGTACTTTTACTCTTTGTAGAAATTGCAATAAATATGATAATTATAAAAAGTGTGGCTACAATTAATTGTACAATTGGAAAATATCTTATTTCAATAAGCAAGTCAGATTCTCCGTAATAAGTAAAGTTTTTCTCTGCTTGATTTAATGGGTTTTTCCAAACAATTGGTAAATTTATTATTTTAAAATCAGCTAATTTTTTAATGAGAAAAAATTTATCAGTTGCAATTTCAGCAGAATCATAATTAGAAAAAATGATACTATCTTTCTCATTTGTTTGTATTAAAGGAATATCCTTGCTATTATCTAAAATAATTTTTGAGGCTAATTTTGTATCAGTATTATTAATATTATTCAAATCATTTACTGCCTCTACATACTGCTCTATTTTAATTTTTTCACCAACAGCAATTTTTTTGGCTAAGTAATTACTAAATAAAATACTCCCCAGAATAAAAGTAAATGCAATTAATCCCAATAATGTTTTAAAGTTTAAAAAACGGTCAATCATCTCTAAAATTAACGAATATAAAAATGTATTACACTAAATTCTAAAATAAAGTAAATTTGCGATGATGAGTAATTCACAAATAGACAATTTACCCTCTGTAGCAGTTGTTATTTTAAATTGGAATGGAAAATTTTTTTTAGAAAAATATCTTCCCTCTATATTGAAATCTAATTATAAAAATTTACAAATAATTATTGCAGATAATGCAAGTACGGATGACTCAGTTAATTTTATAAAAGAATATTATTCAAAAATTAAAATAATTAAAAATAAAACAAATGATGGATTTGCGAAAGGCTACAATAATTCATTAAAACAAGTATCGGCTGATTATTTTGTATTACTTAATAGTGATGTAGAAGTAACGCCCAACTGGATAGAACCTATAGTTACTTTAATGGAGACAGATAAAAAAATTGCAGCCTGCCAACCTAAAATTTTATCAGAACAAAATAAGCAATTATTTGAATATGCAGGTGCAGCTGGTGGGTGGATTGATAAATTTGGATACCCATTTGCTCGTGGGAGAATTTTTGAAAATATAGAATTCGATAATGGCCAATATGAAGATGTACAGCCATGTTTTTGGGCTACAGGTGCAGCCATGTTTGTACGTTCAACTGTTTTTAAACAATTAAATGGTTTTGATGAGTATTTTTTTGCACACCAAGAAGAAATAGACTTATGCTGGCGTATGCAATTGAGCGGCTACAAAATATATGTACAGCCTAAATCTGTAGTTTATCATTTGGGCGGAGGCACTTTACCAAAAGGAAATTCAAAAAAAACATACCTTAATTTTAGGAATAACTTGATAATGATTTATAAAAATACTTTTGGTTTTTCCTTATTTGTAAAATTATATGTTAGAATAATGTTGGATGCAGTTGCTGCCTATAAAGCATTATTTTCTGGAGATATAAAATATTTTTTTGCTGTGGTCAAAGCTCATATTCATTTTACAATTTGGTTTTTATTTCATCAAAAAAGGTCACTTTTTGTAAAAAAAAGTATGAAAGAATTATCAGGTACTTATAATGGAAGCATACTTTGGCAATATTATTTTAAAAAGAAAAAAGTTTTTTCAGAAATTATTAATTCCAAATAAATTATTTTAAAAAGAAGCACTTACTTTTGCAATATTGAAAACTAAAATATGAATCAAGAAATTATAGAAAATAAAGACAAAGATTTTGCACACAATTGGGTATCCTCTTCAAAGTTTATTTGGAAGTTGCAAATATTTGCAGTTGTTGTCATTATTCTATCAGCATGTGTAGCACAATATCAACATCGCTATAAAGGAAAACCAAAAGTAAACGTGCCTGAAAATACTTTGTACGACCCTAAATACAAATAAAGTTTTTTAATTTAAATACAATACCTATTTTTGCAAATTGAAAATAGGATTAAAATTTTCTGAGTAGCAAGAATAGTTCTTTAAATAATGCGGAAGTAGCTCATTTGGTAGAGCGCGACCTTGCCAAGGTCGAGGTGGCCGGTTCGAGCCCGGTCTTCCGCTCAAAAAACTCCTGCAAAATGCGGGAGTTTTTTTATACTCACCCCTTAATTTTTAAGGAGTTTGTAGAAAAAATGCCCCGGTGGTGAAATTGGTAGACACGCAGGACTTAAAATCCTGTTTACAGCAATGTAAGTAACGGTTCAACTCCGTTCCGGGGCACTTATTAAAAAAGCTACAATCAAGTTTAACATTGATCTGTAGCTTTTTATTTTATTAGCAAAACAATCTAAGAAATCGTTTCTTTTAGTATCCTATTGTAAAATTTATATCCTTACTTTATTTTTAAATTAAGCTATGATAATTCAAACCTGAATGACAATTTAATTAAACGACCCCTCATTTAAAAACACCTTTGTCATTTCGTAAAAATGATTTTGTAAAACATGCAGTGGTATGGGTTCTGAAATAATACGTTGTTCATCTCTATACCAAATTTCCATTCTAGAAAAATCATTTTCCTTATGTATTAGCATACGAAAAGCTCCTTTCATATATTTCACTGTAGTATCGTCGTTAACTATTTTTGAAAATTTAAAATTTGAAAGTTCAGCATCTGTTATTTCTATTGATGTAAGTTTTCCTTTGCCAGAATCAAACCAAAAGCCTTGCGCCCCTGTATTTATGCATAATTGTTTTGTTGCATTTTTTATTTCTTCTACTTCTCCCCTCTTTTTATCTCCGTCAAATTCTGCCATTACATGATTTCCTTGTTTGAGTTCATTAAACTTTATCATAGTTAGTTATTTTTAAATTCAATTTAGGTAAAAGATTTTAATTTTTTGATTTGTTGGTAATAAGATATTTTAAAACACAAAAATAGACTTTATTTTTTTTTGTGTAAGTTAATTATAAAAATGAGGCACAATTCCAAGTATTCCTTATTTGCTTAAAATATATCCAAAAATATTTTTAGTTTATTGCAACTTTTTTGTTAAACAATTTCTTATCCGCCCAAAAAGTTCCAAATGGTATTAGTGAAACTACAAATGAAAGTACTAATTTTTGGAAAGACCATTTAAAATTAAAAGAAACAATTAAAAG
>JANXOQ010000497.1 GCA_025357775.1 Ferruginibacter sp.
TTTATTTCAAGAATCTGAGTACCAAATCCAAAAGAACTAACTACATTGTTACAATCAATTAGAAAATCTCTATATTCTCCACCTCTTATTTGTCCTGTCCCAGTTAATTGACCTAGAGTGCGTAAATGAAATATGAAAGGATAATTGTTGGATGAGGTCAGACCGCAATCAGTAATTCCATCCCCTTGTAAAAACATATCCGAAAAGGTTAAGGAAGCCCCTGATGTAGTTATTGCACAACTAGCATTTGTTGAGTTTATATTAATACCTTGTATATACCAACCAGACGCAGTAGGAGTCCATTGATTAGTAGTTGCTGGCACTCCCCATTTAGGAGCAGTTTGCATCACTCGAAGTTTTAGACCCGCACCTGATTGATTACCTTTATATGGAAGATAGAGAGAAAGACCATCTGCTGTTGAGGAAGCTATCTCATAAAAATAATCACAAGGATTTCTCCATGTCGCATTATAGTTTTGATTACAATCTCCAGCAACAAAAATCCAATTTCCTTTAAAAGCCAAAGTGGAAGAAGCTGACGATGCCATAAATTTACTTCCGAAAGTAGGTGTGTAAGTCTCGGTAGTAGTAGCGTCATCATTCCACATATTGTCATCATCAGCTGAAATTATTATAGGAGCATTGAGTGTCCCAGCTGAAAGTGGGTTCAAATCTGCCATGCTAGTTGATTGAGTTGTCGTAGCGTTTCCTCTTCTTACGAAAGCAACATCATCTGCACTTCTAGCTACTTCGGCAAATTGGTCTATTGTACAAAAAGCAGTCGTCGTAGCAGTTCCAGCAGCAGAACCACAATTCGTTACATTTCCTGCTGTCATATCAACAAAAAAGGTAGTGGCAAGACTTATCTTTGGGAAAAGGTTAATTCCAATTAGAACTATTAAAATGTAAAGTGTTCTTTTAATCATTTATGTATCTTATATATTGCGGTGCGACTTTTTGTAAATCACTTACTTTTGCTGGTGTTCCTCCTTTATCTAATTTATCTGGTACAACAAAACCCTTTTGTCTCAAAGTAATTTCTTGGTTCAATCGTTCTATTGATTGATTTAATTTATCAATTCTCCAATTATAACTATCTAACTGTCTTTGAAATTGTGAATTAACTTCGTCTGTTAATTGTTGACCTGAAATTCCATATTGTTTTGAAAAAATGTCTTGTAAGTCGTATTTAATGCATTCAGGACAAATCACAATTTTATTATTTTTTTGAGTATCAGTTAAAAGTTGTAAATGTGAATCAAGCATCTCTTGTAAAACATCTGTACTCTTAATATCGAAATTCTCTTGTTTCACATCTTCTGCCCATTCAGCATCAGTAGTAGGTTTATTCCATTGGATTATTGTATAAGTTACAGGTGTTAGACCCCCAAACTTTTTAGGAGAATAAAGTTTAATAAAAGCAATATATGAAATGATTATTATTGGTATTAAAATAATGGAGAGTTTTTTCATTTTTTTCTAAAAGTTAGGTAAACATTCCATAATAATAATACCATAATTGCAAGCCATTGCCAGTTTTCCTCTACCTTTCTAGTTACTCCTTTGATTTCAGCAAGTTGTTGTATTGCCTTAGTTAAAACTGCTGTATATTGTTCGTAGTTAAATCCATGTACATCTCCATTAGAATCGTAAGTTACTAACTCTGGTACAACATTTTCTGACCAGTCTGCTATAAAGCCTACTTGTCTTCCTTTGCCGAATTGTGGGTCTTTATTGTAGTAAGTGATAGGCTTCATTTTTAAAACTTCAGCAAGACCATAAGGACTATCTTTAATGTCTTTCTTAAATTTCAACGCAGAGACTAAACATACGACTGTATCTCGTACTAATTGCCCATTTGCGTCATAACACCAATAGCCTGTTTGGGCAGAACCTGATGACCCTGCATTTGGGGCATAGACTAATCCTCCACTTGTTATTCTGAACAATTCAGAAGATGAACCAATAAAGAACGAGTTCGAGTAATCACCTGCACGAGTCTCCACGGTCAGAGTAGCATTTGCAGTTGAGGTAGAAATGCCCAATCCTGGTTTACCCGTGCCTTTCAATGTCAGAGCAGCGGTCGAGGTTGTTGCCAATCCTTGTACGGTGGTAGTAGAGAAGAAGAGGTCTGAACCAGCATTTCGTATTGTCCATTGCGCTACACCAGCACCGGCAGAGAACATTGCTTGAGGGCCACCGGAAGCAAAGAGGGTTAATCCTCCTAAGGTCTTTGTGGTAGTAGCCACCAATACATTAGTCGATATGTCTGCTTGACCAGTGACGGTAAGAGCTGAACCAGTCGTAATAGAAGCATTTTGAATACCCACATTTCCTGATGAATCAAAGAATAATCCTGTACCGAATGAACCCCAGTTAAAGAAGGCATTTTGATTTCCATTCAACCCAGCATCTGTTCCCATGTAGAAAGTAGTTCCTGACTGATATGCCAGAGCAACTTGTGCTCCTTTCGTTCCAGCACCAGCATTTTTATTTGTCACTGTTAATTGAGCACGAATACTTGGAGCAGAGGTAGCCACCTCCAAAGCTCCTGTAGGGACTGACGTTCCATATCCTACTGCTCCGTCAACACTTTTCATAAGCATCCTTTCAGTAAAAGTATACCCTCCCGCTTCAGTTCCAGTAACAGTTTTCCAGTGCATATCAGAGTCTCC
>JANXOQ010000226.1 GCA_025357775.1 Ferruginibacter sp.
TTTTTAATGGTTCTTCATGATTTATTGATTCAGTATTATTTATTAATTCGTCGGTTTTAATTGTTTCGTCATTATTTATTTGTTTTTCACTATTTATTAATTCGTTATTACTTATAGGTGCATCATATTCCTGTATACTTAATTTTTTATTTGCTCTTAAAATTATAATTTTTGCATAAATAACTAATAAAATACCCGCTATTACAAGCCCTATAGCTATTTCTTGTGCTTGCGATAAAGATGAAGCCCCTACTGCATATTGTTTATTTACTCTTACAATTTCTATTACAAACCGTTCTATTCCATTTAATATTAAATAAATACCAAACATTAAAAAAGGCGTTTTTATTTTTTTTCTTATAGCCCAAAGTAATAAAAACAACAATGTGCAAATAATAGTTTCATACAAAGGTGTAGGAAAAACAGGCATGGGTAATACGCTGTAATGCTCTTCAATAACTGCAGGCATTGGTACACCATCGTTATTTACATTTTGTGGGTAGCTGTAAGCAAAAAACCATTTGGGTAAAAAAGAAACCCCTTTCCAATATCGATGTGGAATATCTGCTTTAGTTTCATACGTTCTATCAGTAACAAGCACAATTTTGCCAGCAGCATTTACAATAGTTCCTTGTAAAAAAAAAGTTTCATTTTTATCAATAGCTTTTTCAAAATCGCCTGGCGCAGCAAGCGCAAGTTTACCAGTAGAATCGCTTGTATATGCGCTGTTATAAACACCCCAGTCTCCATCACCAGACACTTGGCATCCAATACGCCCTACTGCGTAAGCTATCATTAGGGTTGGAGCTGCAGAATCTACTAAGTGAGATAAAGTTATTCCCTTTTTATAACCATAAAAACAAATAGCTATGGAAGCTAAAATTAATCCTCCATAAAAAGTAAGCCCACTTACAGAAAACAGTTGCCCTATTGGGTCATTCATAAATACATCCCAATGCTCAAAATTGTCAAATAATTTTGCCCCTAATATTCCAAATATTAATCCTAAAATAATAATATCTCCTACCCTATCATGTGGCCATATTCGTACTGTTCTTCTCTCCGGCACTTTTAATTTTTGGCTATTTTTTTCTTTCCATTTTACATACACTAGTAATGCAGCCATTGCTAAACCACCAAGCATGCTTCCATGTTTAGAAAAAATATATTCCTGCGTATTTGTTTCTGGAAGCTTACTAAATATTAGTCCTAATATTTTTGCGCCAAATACAAAACCTACAAAACCATTAAAAATTAATTCTAAAATAGAAGCTGGTTTGCCAACAATTATAACTTCTTCAGAGGGTTGCAATAAACCTTGCTTTTCTTTTCTTTTAAGTTCTGCACTTATTACAACTGCACTTATTAAAAAAGCAAGCGCTACAAACAAACCAAATGTATTTAATATTTTTAGCCATTGCCATTCAATACCAAACCAATCTTTAAAAACATAATATAAATTAGGATACATTGTTTTGTATTGATTATTGAATATTTAGTTTTGAGTATTATATAATTCCCTCAAAAATAATTTCAATAGTAATAAAATAGGTTTTTATAAATTAACTTACATAAGATGTAGAAATAAAATATTGATTCTTAAAAAAAGCAAATCTAAATTCCCAATATTGTAATCCTAATACATTATAATTGATTACAATGCTCTTCAAACGCAGCTTTCAAATTATCCGCTATCATTTGTGCGCTTCTCCCTTCTATATTATGACGCTCTATCATGTGTACCAATACTGCATCTTTAAATAATGCTATTGCAGGAGATGATGGTGGATAAGGCATTAAATGCTTGCGTATTTCGTTTACTGCTTCTACATCAAAACCTGCAAAACTAGTAGCGACTTGGTTCGGCTTTTTTTCTGTTGTATTTATTGCCATCAAAGCACCAGGCCTTGCCGTACCTGCGCTACAACCACACACTGAGTTTATCATAACAAGCGTAGTGCCTTTCTCTGCAAGCGTTGCAGTTACATCTGCAGCTGTTAACATTTCGGTAAAACCATTTTCTGTTAATTCCTCCTTCATCGGAACTACTATTTCTGCTGGATACATATTAATTTATTTAGAATGCAAAATTACACTCTAATTATTTAATATCGGAATGCAAGTTTTACATAAAAGTAAATAATAAATAGCCATTATGGCATGCAATATAATAAAATTTGTCATTTTGGCTTAAAATATAATACGGAGCAAGATTTGAACTATTAAAAACGAAACAAATTTAAAAAAATAAAAAATAAAATTATGTCTTACGTAAAAGTCAACAACAATTATCGCTCTTTTGATGGATTAATGAAAGAACTTTTTAACGAATTTCCATCAGCCATTAGTAAAACAGTAAGGGAAGATGTACTTAACTACCCACCAGTAAATATTACTGAAAAAAAAGAAATATACTTAGTAGAATTAAGTGCGCCTGGTTATGTAAAAGCGGATTTTAACATAAAGCTTGACAATAATATTCTTACTGTGAGTACAGAACAAAAAGAAGAAAAGGTTACAGAAAGTGAAAAACAAATTCGCAAAGAATTTGCTGAGAAACCTTTTAAAAGAAGCTTTACCCTTAATGAAAAAATAGAAACTGAACACATTGTTGCTCGCTATGAAAATGGTATTTTACAGATAGATTTACCTAAGAAAGAAAATGCTTTAACAGGTGCAAAAGATATAAATATTTTGTGAGATAGTTTTGATAGTTAAAAGGTTGTTGATGTAAACTTCCCAAGAAATTGGGAAGTTTTTTTTGTAAAATTTTTCAACAAAGAAGTTAATATGGCGTAATGGACATTTGTGTTGGTGTTTATTTTTGTTTTATTACTAAATCACAGATTATTATCTCCTCCACAAAAAGTGTTCAATAAAATTACTGATGCTGCACCTAGCCAGCATAAAAGCGGCACAATGTAAGTTTACGTAAGCACAGCGCAAGCATACATTTACTAAGGTACAGCGCATAGGCGGTTACAAATGCTAATCGAAGTATTTATGCTTTTGCTCCTATATATTTTTTATTGATGGTAAATATCAAACTACTATCTTTAGTTTTAAGACAATATTAAAGGATATTTTACAGCACACTAATTTTTAAAATTATAACCCTTTAAAAAATGATATTTAACTTCTAAAAGTAGGTGGCATGATTTTTAAAATACTCAAAAAAATAAGTACATCCTGTATGAAAAAAATTATTTTTTGTTGTTTAACAATAGCAACTTTATTTACAAATTCATTTGCACAAACAGCACCTGCACATTTAAAATACTTTGGTTATTATTTAATAGATGTAGATAG
>JANXOQ010000232.1 GCA_025357775.1 Ferruginibacter sp.
TTATTCAATAATTATAAAACTATTTCTTTTAAAATTATATTTACACTTACAAATTTATTATCAAAAATACTATTTCAAAAATATATTATTGGCTTGTAAATTTTAAGTTCCAGTCTCATTACTCAATACTAAATACTCAATACTTTTCTATGGCTACAAACAGAAACATACTCACCCTCGATGAATTTACCATACAAGAAATGCGAGTTTTTCCACAAGCTACTGGCCAGCTAGCAGGGCTTTTAAGAGATATTGGCCTTGCTGGTAAGCGAATAAATGTAGAGGTAAACCGTGCAGGATTGGTAGATATTTTAGGAGATGAAGGCAGTACCAATGTGCAAGGGGAAGAAGTAAAAAAGTTAGATATTTTTGCCAATAACCAATTAATGGGGGTTTTGAGGCATGGTATTTCTTGCGCAGGTATAGGTAGTGAGGAGCTAGATGATATTGTAGTTTTTGATGATGAAATAAGTAATAAATCAAAATACATTTGTTTGTTTGACCCACTAGATGGTAGTAGCAATATAGATGTAAATGTATCTATAGGTACAATTTTTAGCGTATATAGGCGTGTGAGTGAACTAGGTAAACCAGCAACAAAAGAAGATTTTTTGCAGCCAGGCAATAAGCAAGTAGCGGCTGGGTATATCGTATATGGTTCATCTACAATGCTTGTGTATGCTACAAAGCGTGGCGTAAATGGTTTTACGCTAGATCAATCTATTGGTGAATATTTACTAAGCCACCCTAATATTAAATGTCCTCCAATTGGTAAAATGTATAGTGTAAACCATGGAAACTTTTTTGTGTTTGAGCAAGGAGTAAAAGAATACATAACTGCATGTCAAAAAAAAGATGCAACAAATGGTGGACCATACACACAGCGTTACATAGGCAGTATGGTGAGTGATGTACACCGGAACCTTATACGTGGTGGAATATTTTTGTATCCAACTACTACATTAAAACCAAAAGGAAAATTACGATTGCTTTATGAGTGTAACCCTTTTGCATATATCGTAGAAAAAGCTGGCGGCAGAGCTACCAATGGGTTTATAAATATTTTAGATGTAATACCTATAGAGTTGCATGAGCGTTCTGCCTTGTATATAGGTAGTATGAAAATGATGGATGAGTTAGAGGGGCATATGAACACTACAAAGAAATAAGTCTTTTTAAAACATGAGCATTTAGTTTAGAAATTGAAAATTGATTATTAACACATTAATCTTAAAAATGTATAATGTTCAATAAACAGTTTTCTGAGTTAAAATAGATTTGTTTTTCTTGTAATTTAGCGAATTAGCAAAATTCTTTAACCCTTATATTTAACCTTTCCCCAACTTCATAAAGATTAGTAGTATTTGCTATAAGTATAATTCCTTCACATAGTAGGCTTAATTCATTATATCCTCCCATAAATTTTATTGACACTAAAATTGCGGATAAAGCATTTTCAATTTCTTTTACTATCTCAAAATCATTCGGTCTAATAAATTTTGAAGTTCTGTTATTTTCTATTTTTAAAACAGCAGCTTGTTCATTTGTTACAATATTATAGCTGCCCAGCAATGCAGCCGCATACTCATTTACAGGGTTTTTATATACTTCTAGTGTTTTTCCTTTTTGTATAATTTTTCCTTGCTTCAATACCAGTATTTCTTCTGCCCAAGGCAATACATCATTGGGGTCATGTGATGTCATTATGCAAGTAATTTCATATTTTTTGCACACATTATCTACAATTGTTTTCAATATTTTTTTATGTATCAAATCTAGGTTTGAGTAAGGCTCATCTAATATTAACAAGCTGGGCTTTGAAACCAATAATCTTGCAAGTGCAATACGTTGTTTTTCTCCACCAGAAAGCTCGTAAGAATTACGTTTCATTAAATGATCTATTTTGCAAAGTTTATATAAATCACTTGCTTCCTCATTAGTAAGTTCGTTAGCATACAATAGCAATTCTTCCATTTTATAATTATTGCGTAGCTCAAAATGTTGAGATAAATACGCAATACGTTTTTGCCCTGCTACTAGCTGCCAATTTGGGCCTCTTACTTTTTTATTTTCAAAAATAATCTCACCATCCTTTGGTTGTATTAATCCTGCAATCATTTTAAGCAAAGTAGATTTTCCAGAACCTGTCTCACCAACTATTGCAATTTTTTCAAATTTTTGTTGAGTAAAAGAAATGTTACTCAGCGAAAAGTTACCAAGCAGTTCCTCCGAATAAAGATTACTAATTTTCAACAAAATCATCTTACAAATTTAAATTTTTTAAATTGCAATAGTGAATAATAAATACCAATTAAACAACAACTACTTTACGGCAATACAATATCAGTCATCTAGTTTTCATTCTTATTATTTAAAAATAATTGAATAAAGTTTTAGAAAAGTGCAAAACTCTTGAACATTAATTTATTAAATAAAATGTAAAATACAACATTTACATATAATGTAAAAAATGTACATTTATTAAATTTTAGGTAGATAATGCGAAATAGATTTTTTTCTTTATTAAAACAGATATTATTTTGATATTTTCAATGACCATAAAATTACAGTACTTTTGCATTTCGAATAAAGACGCATGTATAATATAACTTTTAATTTTGAACAAAAAGGGCTAGAACCTATTATAATATCCAAAGTAGAAGGCAATCAATCTATACTTGAAGTAGCATTAAAAAATGATATTGATTTACATCATAATTGTGGGGGTGTTTGCGCTTGTAGCACATGCCATTTATATGTGGAAAAAGGGGGACATTTAATTGAAGAATTGACAGATAAAGAGGAAGATTTTATTGATAGAGCAATAAATCCAAAGTTGAGTAGCAGGCTTGGTTGTCAGTGCAGTTTGATTGGTATCGGAGGAGATATTGAAGTTACATTGCCAGATCAGTCGCAGTTTTTGGGGGAATAAGGTAGATGGCAGAAGGTATTTTTCAATCAGTACTTTTTATAAAAATATTTTAAGAGTTTGCAAATTTTCTTTTATGCAAACCTTTACATTTTCAAATTCGCTAATCTTCGCATTAGCAAATTTTCATTTTGCATTATGAGTTTTGAACTACCAATACACTGGAACGATTACGAAGACATTGCTATTAAGCTATATGAACGCTTTGGTGATGAATTTAATGAAGGTAAAATATATAGATTGCGTTTTACCGACTTACTAATATGGATTTTGGAAATACCAAGTTTTGTAGGAAAACGAGAAGATAGCAGTGAGGGACATTTAGAAATGATACAAAGTACATGGGTATACGAGTGGAGAGATAACCAAAAATAAAGTTGTATGAATGTACTTGCCTTATTTAAAAATATAAAACTTTTTGTGTTAGATGTAGATGGTGTGCTTACTGATGGCTCACTTTTATTACTAGATAATGGAGAAATGGCAAGGCGTATGAATATAAAAGATGGATATGCTTTACAACTAGCCATTAAAAAAGGATATGAAATTTTAATCATAACAGGCGGTTCCTCTGATGCTGTTCAAAATAGGCTGCAAAAATTGGGTATCCAAAATATACAGCTTTCTGCAAAAAATAAGCAAGAATTATTATTACAATTTGTTAGCAAGCATGCATATACATGGGAGCAGGTATTATACATGGGGGATGATATACCTGATGTATTGCCTATGACTATGGTAGGTTTAGCATGTGCCCCTGCTGATGCTGTGCAAGAAGTTAAAAGCATTGCACAATATATATCTCATATAAATGGCGGTTGCGGATGCGTAAGAGATGTAATAGAAAAAGTATTAAAATTAAATAACGATTGGAACGATAATGAATATTTAGCTTCTGTATAATTATCTGTATAAATGAAAATAATAGCAGCATTTTTTAGGTTAGTTAGATGGCCAAATTTGGTTTTTATTATTATTACACAATTGCTATTTTATTATTGCGTGTACACCCCGTTACTTGCATTACTTCCTTCTTCCAATACCCGAAATTCTTATTTTCTATTAATTTTTGCTTCTGTTTTTATAGCAGCAGCAGGTTATATAATTAATGATTATTTTGATATACAAATAGATGCTATTAACAAGCCGCATAAAATGGTGGTTAATAAAATTATAAAACGAAGGTGGGCAATTGTATGGCATTTACTGCTATCTACAGTTGGTATTGTTTTTAGTTTTTTTATTAGTTATAAAATTAAAGTATGGCCAATATTTATAGTAAATATTTTTTGTGTAATTGCCCTATGGTTTTATTCTACTCATTTTAAAAAGCAATTATTAATTGGTAATTTACTTGTAGCGGCACTTACTGCTTGGGTAGTATTAGTGGTATATCTTTTTGCTGGCGCAGATATTTTTTCTTTAAAAGCTTTTGAGATAAGTAATGAACATATAAACGTACGCAGGTTATTTAAATTTACATTGTTGTATACAGGTTTTGCATTTGTAACAACACTTATAAGAGAAGTAATAAAAGACTTAGAAGATATGGAAGGGGATAGAAAATATGAATGTAAAACCATGCCTATAGTCTGGGGTGTACCTGCAAGTAAAGTGTTTGTGGCTGTTTGGATAGTAGTTTCTATTGCTGCGCTTTTAGGTATTTTATTATATGCATGGCAAAGTGGGTGGTGGTTTGTAGCTTTATATATAATGTTTTTAATAGTAATACCATTTACTTTTATGCTTCGTAAATTGGTTAAAGCAAATACAGTTAATGATTATCATTTCTTAAGTAATCTTACTAAAATAATAATGTTAGCTGGTATTTTGTCTATGTTAATTTTAAAATATTCCGCTTAATTAATATGAAAAAAATTATTCTTGCATCACAATCTCCAAGGCGTAAAGAATTACTATTATTAGCCGAAATAAATTTTGATGTAGTAGTAGCAAATACTGACGAAAGCTATCCCGAGGGATTAACTTTTGAAGAAACTGCTATTCATATTGCTACCAACAAAGCATTAGCTGTTGCTAA
>JANXOQ010000247.1 GCA_025357775.1 Ferruginibacter sp.
AATTTTATTTTATGAGGCTATTCGACTTTCACGAATCTATAAACCTTTTTGTAGAAGATAAAAATATAGATATGATTATTATGGGGCCAAAACACCATAGTTTTTTTGAAAAATTATTTAAAACACAGCATACAAAAAAAATGATTTACCAAAGTAAAGTACCAGTGCTTGCTGTGCACGAGTAAGTAAGCAATTTAAAAAAACTATCTTTTTTCATAATTAGCTTTTTGTAATTATTACAAATCAAGTGAAGATTGAATAATTGGTTTTATTTTCTTTGTATTCATATCCATTGTTTCTTTATTTTTTGTATGCTTATTCAAAATTCGTATTCCTTCTTTTTTTACAGCATTGCTTTTTCTAAACGACCATACAATATCACTAGCTGCTTTTCTGGTAGCTTCAATATCTACTATAGCTGTTGGATAATCTTTGCCAATTAAACAACCATACATTTCTTGTTCTATATTAGTGAGTTTCCATGGTTCATAAATTAAATTTGAGGGTACATTTTTTAATTCGGGTATCCAATTTTTTATAAATACTCCTTCTGCATCATGCTCCTCCGCATTTTTTGTAGGGTTATATATGCGGATGGTATTTATACCTGTTACGCCCGCTTGCATTTGTAGCTGTGGGTAGTGTATTCCAGGCTCGTAATCTAAAAATTGTTTT
The DNA here is from genome assembly GCA_025357775.1 of Ferruginibacter sp. Classification (GTDB taxonomy): domain Bacteria; phylum Bacteroidota; class Bacteroidia; order Chitinophagales; family Chitinophagaceae; genus Ferruginibacter. The sequence continues at coordinate 676 of JANXOQ010000247.1, forward strand.
GCTAAAAAATGAAGATGTCGCCAGTCTTGCCAAAGATTAAAAGTAAAAAATGAAACTACCAATGCACGCATTCTAAAATTTATATAACCTGTAGCAGCAAGGCATCTCATACAAGCATCTACAAGTGGAACACCTGTAAAACCTTGCTGCCATGCATTTATAAAAATTTCGTTTTTTGGCTTTATCATTGCATTGTAAGCACTATTTACGTTTTCAAATTCCATAGTGCACTCATCTTCAAATTTTTGTATAAAATGGCAATGCCAATGAAGCCGACTTACAAAATTTGACAAAGCCCTTTTATTAGAAGCGGTTACATAATGCTGCATTGCATATTGATATACCATGCGCATACTAATATTGCCATAAGCTAAGTATGGCGATAGCCTGCTACAACTTTTTCTACTTAGTGCTGGTTTAGATATATTTTTGCTATAATTTATATAACGTTCTTTAATAAAACTATCTAAGTATCTCCAAGCAAGGGTTTCACCACCTTTTTGAAAATTATTATTAGGTGTAGTAATTTCATCTATAAGTTTTTCTCCTTTTAAACTTTCATACAATAAATCATCTAATAAAATAATATTCCAATCATTTTCATTTACCATTTTTACAGGTGCAGTCATAAATTTCTTCCACTTTTCATCCCAAGTACTTCTATGTTTTAACCTGCGTATCACTCCATTTGTTTGATATTCCTTCCAAATAATATTTTGTGTATTACAAATTTTTTGTATGGCTATATCTCTATCGTAGGAAATTTTATTTCCCGTTTCTTTATGAGAAAAAATCGTATTTATATAATAAGCTTTTGCCAATGCAGAAAATACAGTTTCAACTTCGTTATGAAAAATATGCAACCTACCTCCAACAGCTTCAATTTTTGGATGCATTTCTTGTAATGATTGATATACAAAACGCCAATGCCTTACATCGCTATCATCATATGCCATTAAAGATGGCTCAAAGCAATACAAAATTATTAGTGGCAAACCTGATTGTTGTGCATAATACAATGCAGTATGGTCTGTAAAACGAAGGTCACGCTTTAGCCACACAATATTGATATGTTGTAATTGGTTGGAAATAAAAACTCTTATTTAGAAAATACTTACGAAAAATATACAGCTAACAGCTTGAACTTTGTGCAAGTTGTGAAATAGAATTTTTGTATGCCCTAAACCAATGCTGAGTAAAAAGACAAAAATGACGATATCAACAAATGCTATATTGAAAAAACTTTTGCCCAGAGAAAAGCTGGGATATGCACAAATGCTCATTGTTATATTTTACATTCAACATGCACAAAACGGACAGCGCTTGGCGATGTGGTGGAATTTGAAATTCTTCCGCCCGAAACCGCTTCTTGGTTTTGTACCAAATATAAATATAACTTACCAATGTTCAGCGATGTTTGCTAAGCCGAAATAAAAGCCCAATAGCGAACCAAATGCTCATTGGGCTTACGTCCGCCACCATATTGCCAAACGCATTGTTG
>JANXOQ010000248.1 GCA_025357775.1 Ferruginibacter sp.
AATTTTATTTTAATTTTTCTCAAGTAATTGTCCAAAGACATTTAAAGAACATCTAAAAGTCGTAATTCCCCCCAAATAATAGGGTAATTATTTTTCATTCTTATTATTTCTAATAATTAAAAATATTGCTTCATTTTTTAATTGTTACGTATTCAGTATTTTATAAAACTAAAATTCGTTTAGATTTATAGATGTAAAGATACTTATCTGTTGTACTTTATTAATTTTTTATAAAATAAGTTTACAGTTATTTATTAAACCGTAATTTTACAATACGAAAAATATCGTATTATGATAAATCAAACAAAAAAGCCAACAGAAAGTGAGTTGGAAATTTTAGCTGTACTATGGTCAAAAATTACAGCTACCGTTAGACAAGTGCATGAAGAGTTGACTAAATCAAAGGATGCAGGCTATACTACTACTTTAAAACTAATGCAAATAATGCATGAAAAAGGGCTTGTAATAAGAAATACAGATAACAAAACACATATATATACAGCGGCAATTGAAAAAGAAAAAACTCAATTACTAATGGTAAATAAAATGATAAATAACTTGTTTGCTGGTTCTCCAGTAGACATGGTTTTGCAAGCACTAGGTGGGACTAAAACTACAAAAGAAGAACTTTATAAAATAGAAGAACTGATAGCAACTTTAAAAGCAAAAAAGTAAATTGAAGTGTATGGGCTTTTTTTATTCATTTATTGAAACTTTGTTGCATAGCTTTTGGCAAGCAGCCCTGCTTGCTATTATGTATACTGTTATAAAAGCTGCTGCAAGTAATATGCACCCATTGCAAAATAGAAATATACTTTATAATTTCTTGCTTTTACAAATACTGGTTAGTTGTTGTACTTTCTATACTTACTTTTTTAAAAACAGTAATAGCATTTCTTTTTTTGAAATACCTAGTTTTAGTTTGCTTACTCAATTTTCTAGTTTAATATTTTATAGCTACTTAACTTTTATAATTTTTAAAGTTTTTATTTTATTTACACAATTTAATTTATTTAAAAACCAATATAAGTCTGCACTTATAAATTGCAACTCAGATATTAAAATGTTTACCAAGCTTAAAGTTTATCAACTTGGTATAAAAAGACAAGTATCAGTTTGGTATAGCAAAAATGTGCAAGTGCCTATTACTTTTGGTTTTTTTAAACCCATAATACTTTTACCTTTTAGCCTTTTGAATAATATATGTATGGAGGAAACTGAAATAATAATACTACATGAACTAGCTCACATAAAGAGTAAAGATTATTTACTTAATTGGCTGTTGGTAATAGTGGAAACTATTTATTTTTTTAATCCTTTTATTAAATTACTTACAGAAAAACTTAAATTAGAAAGAGAAAAAAATTGTGA
>JANXOQ010000258.1 GCA_025357775.1 Ferruginibacter sp.
GTTTTAATAATTTTATACCTTGGTAGTAAATTTTAAACCAAACTTACTTTGAGAAAAAATATTTTCTTTTGTTTTACTTATGTAATATTTTTTTATGCAGCAAATGCTCAATCTCTTAGATACAGTGTAGGCTTACCTTACGTAAACCTTGGTGCGTATAGCACTAAACAATTAGACCCATTTTCTTTTACCAGCAACCAAGCATCATTGGCACAAATAAAAGATGCAGGAGTAGGCATTTATGGTGAAAGAAGATTTTTATTAGCAGAAAATAGTGTGTATGGTTTAGCAATAGCAATACCCACTAAAAAAGGAAATATTGGGTTGCAAGTAAACCATGCTGGCTTTGCTAATTTTAATGAACAAAAAGCTGGGCTTGCCTATGCACGCTCCCTAAGTAGCAAAGTAGATGTTGGGGTACAATTTAATTATTATGGGTACAATATCCCATCATACAATAATATATCTTCTATTAATTTTGAAGTAGGTGCAATAGTGCATTTAACCGACAAAATAAATGCTGGTGTTCATATATACAACCCTGTGAGCGGCAAACTAGGCAAGGATGGGGAAGAAAAATTAGCAGCTGCTTATAAATTTGGATTAGGGTATGATGCATCCGAAAATTTTTACATTAGTACCGAAATAGTAAAAGAAGAAAACCAACCAGTAAATGTAATTGGTGGTGTGCAATATCATTTTCAAAAGCAGTTTTTTGCAAGGGTAGGTTTTAGAAGCGATAACAGTACAGGGTTCGCTGGTATTGGTTTTATGTATAGTGGTTTTAGAATAGATATTGCTACAAGCTTTCATCAGCAGCTTGGTATTACCCCAGGTATATTGCTTATTTATAATTTTAAAAAAGTTGCAAAATGAAGAAAATAGCCACAGGGTTGTTTTTTGTAATGTTGCATGCCTATTGTCTTGCACAAGAACCAATAAAAAAAAATACCGAACAAAATAATACTACCACTGAGCAACAGTTAGAAAATATTACCAATAATAGCGAAGGAGCAGAAACAGAAGATGACAGTTATTTGCAATTGCTTGAGCAGTATCAAAAAACACCCATTAATATAAATACCGCTAGCGAAGAAGACTTAAAAACCCTCCGTATGCTTACCCCTATGCAAATAAAAAGTTTATTAGCATATAGAAACTTGTTAGGAGAGCTATTAAATTTTTATGAAATACAAGCCGTGCCAGGCTGGGATATAGTCACAATTCAAAAAATACGTGCATTTATTTCTACAGATAAAGAAGTAAACATAATTAATACATTACAAGAAAGAATAACAGGCGGTGAGCATACAATATTAGTAAGAGTTACACAAACACTCGAAAAATCTAAAGGCTACCAAATAGACCCCAATGCAGGTAAAAGTTACTACCAAGGCTCGCAACAGCGCCTGCTTGTGCGTTATAGGTACAGATACAAAAATCTTTTACAATATGGTGTGTTAGGCGAAAAAGATCAGGGCGAACAATTTTTTAAAGGTTCACAAAAGCAAGGGTTCGATTTTTATTCTGCACATTTATTTGCAAGAAATATAGGTATTATAAAATCACTCGCCTTGGGAGATTATACAGTAAACATGGGGCAAGGGCTTACGCAATGGATGAGCCTTGCATTTAAAAAAGGGTCAGATGTATTAAATGCTAAAAGAGAGTCGCCTGTGTTGCAACCGTATAACGCAGCTGGAGAAATATTTTTTCATAGAGGAGTAGGCATTACGATAGGTAAAAAAAATTGGGAAGCTACTGCTTTTGTTTCCTACAAAAAAACAGATGCCAACTTTGTCGCAGGAGATACTACCATTACACAAGATGATTTTGTAACCTCCCTACAAACCTCGGGCTTTCACCGAACCAAAACAGAAGTAGCAGATAAAGGAATACAAACACAGCTTGTATTTGGTGGAAATTTTGCTTATAAAATTTACAACCTTCATCTAGGTGTTAATGCAATACAATACAGCCTAAAATACCCATTGCTAAAATCTACAGAGCCATACAATTTATATGCGCTTACTGGCAGTAGTTTTGGCAATTATAGTGTAGATTATAGCTATACGTACCGCAACGCTCATTTTTATGGAGAAGCAGGAATGACGAATAGAGGTTATACCGCTTTTGTAAATGGGCTTCTTGTAAGTGTAGCCAACAATGTAGATATGAACTTTGTATATCGTAATATTTCGCCAGGCTACCAAGCCCTTTACAGCAATGCATTTACGGAAAGCAGCACACCTAGCAATGAAAGAGGTTTTTTTGCTGGCATTACCCTAAGGCCTACAGATGCGTGGCGTGTAGATGCCTACTCTGATTTTTACTCATTTCCCTGGCTAAAATTTAGAGTAAACGCACCTACAAAAGGCAGTGATTATTTAGTGCAGGTAACTTATAAGCCCAATAAAGTTTTTGAAATTTATACACGCTTTAAATCAGAATCAAAATCAATTAATTATAACCCCAATAATAATGTACTTAGCCCTACGCTGCCCCAACCAAAGCAAGATTGGCGTATACAATTTTCTTATAAAATAAACCCAACTTATACATTTAGAAGTAGGGTAGAGCTGCTTTGGTACGACAAAAATGGATTAGCAAAAGAAAATGGCTTTTTGTTGTACACTGATTTATTATACAAGCCGCTTCTAAGCAAACTTTCAGGAAATATGCGGTTACAATATTTTGAGACAAATGGATATAATAGCCGAATGTATGCTTACGAAAATGATGTATTGTTTGCTTACTCTATTCCCGTTTTTTATGAAAAAGGATACAGATATTACGTAAATGTAAATTATGATATAAATAAAAAGCTTTCACTTTGGGGTAGGGTAGCCCAATATTTTTACCCAAATAAAACAAACATTGGCAGTGGGTTAGATGAAATACAAACCAACCACCGAACCGAAGTAAAGCTACAAGCCATTTATAAATTGTAATTTTTTACTTTTTTTAACAAATTTTAACAAACAAAGCAGCGTTTTTAGACAAGCTTCTGTCTTTACTAAAATAAGGATATATTAAAACAATGTTAAAAAAAATAATAACATTTTTTTTACATTTAAAAAAATCCCCTATTTTTACGTTTCATTCATTATTAATTTAAAATTATGACAAGAATCTTATCATTATTTGTGGTGCTAATGCTCAGCGGAATGGTGGCATTTTCACAAAGCCGTGTGGTAACCGGAAAAGTTTC
>JANXOQ010000265.1 GCA_025357775.1 Ferruginibacter sp.
TGTAATAGATGACCATAAAAAAAATGGATTTCTCGAAAGACAACGAAAAGCTATATTTATTTTTAACGAATATTTTAGTAAAGAAAATTATTTTAACCAGCTAATTGCTCATCATTTAACAGCTTTGTAGTGTAGTGTTTATAGTTATTATCATTGTGTTTCTATTTTAAATTGCTATTTTACCCTTTTAAATTTTACCATGCAAATACAAACTGCTTCAAAAAAAATAATAAACGGATGGGCTATGTACGACTGGGCTAATTCTGTCTATAATCTAGTAATTACTACTACTTTTTTTCCTGCGTATTATGCAGCAGTTACAGGCACTCAAAACGAACAGTTTAAAAATGGTATTAAATTTTTAGGGCGCACATTTGTAAATACTGAATTGAAAGATTATGTACTTGCATTGGGGTTTTTATTAGTAGCCATTTTTTCTCCAATATTATCCTCTATTGCAGATTATAAAGGAAACAAGAAAAATTTTATGCGTTTCTTTTGTTATGTAGGTGCCGCTAGTTGTGCAATAATGTTTTTCTTTGATAGCAATCATGTTACATTAGGGCTAATGTGTTTTATGTTTGCTGGTATTGGATTTTACGGTAGTCAAGTATTTTACAATTCTTATTTACCAGAAATTGCTGCTGAAAAAGATATAGATAGAATAAGTGCAAAAGGATATACACTTGGCTATATTGGTAGTGTAATAATGCAAATGGTAGGTTTTGGTCTTGTTGTGTTTATGCCTAACAGTTCTTTACCTTTAAAATTAACTTTTTTGCTGGTAGGTATTTGGTGGGTTTGTTTTGCTCAAATAACTTTTAAAGCATTACCTAATAAGGCTATTGAGCAAAAAGATGATAAACAAAATATTTTAGCGAATGGATTTATTGAGCTTAAAAAAGTATGGTTTCAATTAAAACAAATGCCAATTCTTAAAAGATTTTTATCCGCTTTCTTTTTTTATAGCATGGGTGTGCAAACGGTAATGCTGGTTGCTATTGATTTTGGCATTAAAGAATTAAAACTAGCAAATGACAAATTAATTATTACTGCTATTATAATTCAGCTTGTGGCAATTGTAGGTGCGTTATTAATGAGCAAATTGTCTTCAAAGTTTGGCAACATTAAAGTACTACTTTTTACAGTACTGCTTTGGATAGCGGTTTGTATTGCAGGATATTTCATTACAACAGAAATTCATTTTTATATTATCGCATCCTTGGTTGGTTTAGTAATGGGAGGCATACAATCACTAAGCCGCTCTACGTATGCTAAGCTAATGCCCGAAACTAAAGATACCGCTTCGTTTTTTAGTTTTTATGATGTTACAGAAAAATTGGCAATTGTTATAGGGCTATTTACATTTGGATTTATTGAAGGGATGAGTAGCATACGTGAATCAATTTTATCGTTGGTAATATTTTTTGTAATTGGTTTTGTATTTTTATTATTTGCTAATGCAAAGCAAAAAGCAATGCAACAATAAAATATTAATCACAGGCTTTCTAAGTATCAATTATTAGAATTTAGGAGGCTAATTTAAATTTTTTAATAATGAATCTATTTACAATAAACACGGGCTATTTTAAACTTGATGGTGGTGCAATGTTTGGCGTAGTGCCAAAAAGTATTTGGAATAAAATAAACCCTGCTGATGAAAACAATATGTGCAGCTGGGCATTGCGCAGCTTGCTAATACAAGATGGTGATAGGCTTACGCTTATAGATACAGGCATGGGTAACAAACAAAGCGAAAAATTCTTTGGGCATTATTATTTGCATGGAGATGATACATTAGAAAAATCTTTAGCCACGCATGGTTTTACAACAGATGATATTACAGATGTAATACTTACCCACCTACACTTTGATCATTGTGGTGGGGCTATAATAAAAGAATCTGAAAATTATTTACCAGCATTTAAAAATGCTACTTACTGGAGTAATGAAAGGCATTGGAACTGGGCTTTAAACCCAAATGATAGAGAAAAAGCATCATTCTTAAAAGAAAACATTTTACCCATACAAGAAAGTGGAAAATTAAAATTTATTGAAACAAGTGCAAATAGTTTTCCGCCAAATATTATAATTCGTCAAGTATTTGGTCACACAGAAGCTATGATGCTTCCTCAAATAAATTACAAAGGCAAAACAATCTTATATATGGCAGATTTATTGCCATCAGCTGGGCATATACCATTGCCGTATGTAATGGGCTACGATATGTTTCCTGCAACTACCCTAAGCGAAAAAGAAAGTTTTTTAACAGAGGCTTTGCAAAATGAATACATTCTATTTTTTGAACATGACCTTAGCATCGAATGTTGCACATTACAAATGACGGAGAAAGGTATAAGATTGAAAGATAGTTTTAAGTTAAGTGATTTGTAATAATCCATTTTATACGCTAAAAAAAACATCATCTTTAATAACAAATATTCTAGCATAAATAAGCTATAAAAATTAACGTTTCTATGATTACGAAAACTTTTCCTTTACACATATAAGCATATAAAAAACTACAACAAGCGCTACCACTGCTGTTAAAATAAAAGTAGCATTACTTCCATATTTGTACCATACAATCCCAGCAATACTACTAGCAAGCATTGTACACAAACTTTGAAAAGCAGTATAAGTACCTATAGCTGTTGCAGTATCTTCCTTTGCAGCAATATTGCTAATCCAAGCTTTGGAAATCCCTTCCGTAGCGGCTGCATATATTCCATACAAAAAAAATATTATATAAAATTGATAAGGTATTGTAGCCGTAGACATACCTGCATAAACCAACACAAAAAGAAATAATCCAAATACGAAAATTTTCTTCAAACCAATTTTATCTGCTAAAATACCTAATGGGTAAGCAAATAAAACGTACACCAAATTATAAAAAATATAAACTGAAATTACACTGTTATCAGAAAAACCTGCTTCTTTAATACGAAGCAATAAAAAAACATCTGAGCTATTAAAAAGGGTAAATAGCAGTAACCCAAAAACTAATTTTCTAAATTGTGTAGGACTTTGTTTCCAATACAGTAGAAATGAAAAAAAGGAAACTTTTTTGTTAGATAATATTGGAGCTGGTGTTTTATCCTTTATTAAAAA